>JBARRC010000527.1:0-23907 GCA_049644045.1 Phycisphaerae bacterium | reverse complement strand
GGCCTATGTAGACCAAGACATTTTCTCCTGGACGTTCGAACTCCGTGACACCGGTGAGTTCCATTTTCTCCTGCCGGCTGATCAGATCATCCCGACGGGCGAGGAGAACTTCGAAGTTGTCAAGGTTCTGGCCGAGTACGTATTGACACCGTTTGCGTTTTCGTTCCCTGACGGCCTGCTGCCCACCTGTGTGCCCCCCGACACGCAAATGGCGTTGTCGCTGCACATCAGGGAGATCGGCGAGACGGTCGACCCGGACAGCGCTTGGGTCATGACTCGCGTTGGCAGCAGTGGTCCGTTCACCCCATCAAGCTTGACCTCCCTGGGCGGCTCGTTGTATGAGGCTGCGCTGCCGGCCGCACCGTGCGGATCGCTCATTCAGTACTATTTCCACGCTGAGTCGACCATAGGGAGCGTTCTGACCTCCCCAGACGATGCACCCGCGACACTGTACGAAACGGTAGCGTTTGAGACGGTGGTGTTGATTAGTGACGACATGGAAACGGAGTCCGGCTGGATCGTTGGCGCACCTGACGACGACGCGACCACGGGCGTGTGGGTCCGCGTCGACCCCAACGGCACGGAAGCACAGCCGGAAGACGATCACACACCGTCCGGGACGATGTGCTGGGTCACGGGACAGGGCGAGCCGGGCGGTGAGTCGTGGGTGAATGACGTGGATGGCGGCAAAACCACCCTGACCTCGCCGGCCCTCGATCTGGCCGATCAGGATGCGGTCATCAGTTATTGGCGGTGGTATTCCAACAACACCGGCGCGACCCCCAACACTGACATCTTCGTTGTCGACATCTCCGATGATGGCGGATCGAGCTGGACGAATGTAGAGACCGTGGGGCCGTCCGGGCAGGGTACTTCCGGTGGGTGGCTCCACCACGAGTTTAAGATCAGCGACTTCATCGATCCGGGCGAGCAGGTGCAGGTGCGCTTCGTGGCCTCGGACGAGGGTGACGGCTCGTTAGTCGAAGCGGCCATCGATGATTTCACCGTGCTGCTGCTTGACTGCGGTCCCCAGCTACTTTCCGTGGTGGCGGAAGGTTCACGCTACCTGGTTGTAAGACCGCCCAGTGAAGCGGAGCAGGTCGCGTTGCGGCTCACTTCTCCGGATTATCCCTGCGTGCCCAAATACGTCGCGCCTGGCGGCATACTGGTGAATTGGCGCACCCTGCAATCGCCGGGGGAGTGGGGGACCGTAGCCGTCCATGGTATGGAGATCATCCCTGAGACCACCTACGTGGTCCAACCCGAGGACGAGAGCGGTGCTGACGTGGGTGAGCCTGGGACCGCGACGACCGAACGCTGGGGTGATGTCGCCGGCGATTCCGTCGGTGGGCACTGGACTCCGCCGGATGGGACAGTAGACTTCCAGGACATCACAGCCACGGTGGACCGGTTCCGAAATCTTCCGGGCGCCCCACCATGGCAACGATGCGACATCGCCCCGGCGATTCCGGACGGCATCGTGGATTTCACGGACATCCCGTACGTCGTCGATGCCTTCAGGGATCTGCCGTATCCGTTCGACGGTCCGTGCCCATAGGCGCCTGCAGCGCGGGCGCGCTGCGGTGGCACGCTCGACGGAAGCGCTGGCGTTTCCGTCTGCTTCTGCTAGAATGATGGGGTCGTGAAGACGACAATTGCGAGTTTCGGAAATGCCAAGACCAACAAAAGCGTTTCGCCGTCAGAAAATTAACGCCGCAACCGCCTGGAAGCGCGGCGACAAGAAAGAGGCTTATAAGCTCTGGGGGGAGGCGGCAGCCGGCCTGAAAAAACACTGGGCAAAGAAGCACCACAAGAGCAAGCCCGCCGAAAGCGGCGAGCCGGCTTAGGGCTGCAGGCTACCACTCCCACCACCTCACCGCCCCCTCTACGAATAGTGTAGCAATGCAACCTAAAGTCTGACGTTACTTGTCGCCGTACCTCTGCGTCTGGCATTCGGGTAGGGCCGATATCCGCGTTAAACCCGATATTAGTATTGTGCCGGGCGCTGAGATCGGTTACAATCGGGTTACAGTGTTGTGTTGAATCGAAGGTGGTGCCTCTGCCCATTTCAGGCAGAGGAGTATTCACTTTCTGATGGTATGTAGTCGGCGATTGTCGGCCGGGGGCGTACACGCCGGAACGGCTGGGTTTCTTGGGCAGCCATCTCAACGTCGATTGATCGATGGACTGCCCATCCAACTGTCGTTACGGCAGGGGAAACCGAAGGTGTCACGCGCCCGGCGCGGAGAGAGGGGGCACATCCACTTGTAGCCAGCAGAGCAACAGATTCTTAACACCCCGCGTTCTATCTGTCTGTATGTTGAACGCGATAATGATTGGATTCCATCTTCGGGATGAGCCGGACTCGGGAATCAACCTTGTAGGGAGGAATATCATGTGGGGAGTAGCGTGCAAACCATTGCGATGCAATTGTTGTTGTATTCCACGAGTACGGAGTGGAGTGGTGCGAGCCGGAATAGTGGCTGCCTTCCTTGTCTTCGCCGCGGGCGGGACCGCGGCCTATGCCCAATATGATGTAACGGCCGGTTACGACTATTGGCAGACCATCAGCGAGGGGACACACGTCGATTTCGCCCCACCGGCTGGTCCCATCCCGGCCGGTTTCTTCGGTCCGGGATCCGATCCTTTTGACGGGGTCATCCACCTGGAGGGTGGGACAATCGACCCTCCTCCGGCACTGGACTACTCCACGATCGTCGAGCGGATTGACGATGCCATTCTGCCGGATCCGTATACCTCGTCCGCCACCATCAACATCCAGATGGTCGAGTTATCGCTCGTGAGCACCGAGCCGATCAGGGTGACATACTACGGTGGGACAGGAATTGACTCTTTCTTCGACGTGTACGTCACGCTGAATCCCTGGTACGACTCCGGCGGCCAGATGACCATCAATCACCTTACAGAGGGCGGTGGAACGTACGGGGACGTCTGGATTTACGTGTATGCGCAATTCAACTTCGTGTCAGAAGATGGCACGGAGGTGTACGTCCTGGACCCGGAGTTTCCTTATCTGCTGGAGGGCCTTGGACCGTACCAGTGGCAGCACGAGGCGACGTTCGACTATGACCCCGTGCCCCCTGGAATCGGCCCGAACTTCTTCCCGGTGGAGTCGATGGATCCTCTGCCGCTCTACTGGCCTTGGGATCCCTATCCGCAGATCGGCGCCCACCCCTCGACGCCTTTTATAAGCTGTTGCCTGCGCACCGGGCAGTGCATCGTAACCAGCATCGAAGACTGCGCGGCCAGGGGCGGTTGGGAGGTTCCGCTATGCCTGGGTGATGCCGACGGGAACGGAGTTGATGATGCGTGCGAGATACCTCCGTGGGATTATCACGGCTCGCCGGTGGATCAGTCCTGGGTGCGGTTTGGCACTGCCGCCATTCCACCCATCCCCGGCGGTTTCTTCGGTCCCGGCTCCGATCCCTTCGAAGGTCAGGTGGATCTGGAGGGTGACCCGATCGATAAGGACAACCTCGGTGGCACATCGACCATCCTGCGGCGCTCGGAAGATCCGGTTGCGCCGGAAGATCCCAGTGGATCGACCGGCACAGTCGACATAGAGATCGTGGAGCTGAACCTCGTTTCCAGTACGCCGATCACCGTGACGTACGACGGTGGGACGAGTGATGATGAACAGTGGGATGTCCGTGTCGAGCTTTCCGAAGTCATGGCTCCGACCGGATGGCTTTCGGCAACGAAAACGCACGACAACGGCGGAACCTTTGACCTGATGCTCTACGTACTGCCGGTTTTCACGTTCACGAGCCACTCGGATCCCCCGGAGATCAGGGTACTCGACTACGGATGGGAGGGCATCGCACCCCACGAGTTGTATACGTATGGTGCGCCCTTCGTGCACTACGTGTATGAGGAGCTTGATATCTACTACGATCCGGATGCGGAGTGGGTCGCCGGTGTCGAAGAGACCACCCACGGTGAACCGGGCAGCCAGGTAACCGTATTGTTCCTCGCGAACACGCCCGACATTCCGGTGTCCGTCCGTCACGGTGTCATCCCGCCTCCGCCGCCACCGCCGCCCCCCGTGGTCAAGTGGGAGCAGCCGCCCGACCTGGATGTGACGGGTATGGATGTCAAAGCCATGTGGGACGAGACGTGTCCCACTGTGCTGGCTGACGACTTCCTGTGCGAGATGACGGGACCGATTACGCAGATCGAGATTTGGGGGTCGTGGTTGTGGGATGAGGTGCCGGGTGACCCCGGCAACATAGCGTTTACCCTGAGTTTCCACGCGGACATTCCGCAAGGACCTTACGGATGGAGTATCCCGGGCGAGATCCTTTGGATGCGTACGTTCGGCCCGGGTGATTTCTTCTATGAGCCCTATGCGATGGGTCTCCAAGAAGGTTGGTATGACCCGTGCCAGGGGTGGTATGAGCCCTTCGGGGATTCGGTTTGCTGGTTGTATACCTTCCCCGTTCCTGTCGACGAAGAGTTCATCCAACTAGGCGCGCCGGGGAACCCGATCATCTACTGGCTGGACGTCCAGGCCCAGCCCTTGACTCCAATTCCAGGGGTTTACTTCGGCTGGAAAACGACCCCGATAATGTATCAGTGGAATGACGACGCCGTTTGGGCATTTGGCATGGACCCGCCCATCGACCCCTGGATACAACAGATATACCCGCCGTTCCACCCGTGGGAAGGTATGTCGTTCGATCAGGCATTTCGCATCACTGGAACGGAACATGAGCCGCAAGGTGCCTGCTGTCTCACGGACAACACGTGCATCGAGACCACCGAACCTGATTGCGTGGCCCAGGGTGGTATCTACGAGGGCGATGGCACGCATTGCGGCGGCATGGAAGCTTGTTGCCTCTCTACCGGCGCCTGCGTGGACGCAGACGCACTATGCTGCGTGCTCGAACTCGGCGGAACGCCGCAGGGGCCGGGGACGATGTGCACCCAGCCGGAGGCCTGCTGCCTGCACGATGGCACTTGCATCATGGTCGACCCGCTCTGCTGCGATGAGATGGGCGGTGTACCGCAGGGCCCGTGGACGCAGTGCACCCAGATTGAAGCGTGCTGCCTGCAGGATGACACTTGCATCATGGTCGACCCGCTCTGCTGCGACGACATGGGTGGTACGGCGATGGGGCTTGGAAGCGTGTGCGGCGGTATGCAGGCCTGTTGCCCAGTTGTTGGCGTACCAGCGGGCTGCGTGGATGCGGATGCCCTCTGCTGCGAACAGCTGATGGGCGGTATCGCCCAAGGGCCGGGCACGGCGTGCACCGTACCGGAGGCCTGCTGCCTCGATGACGGTCTCGGCACCTGCATCATGATCGACCCGCTGTGCTGTGACGAAGCGGGCGGTGTGCCGCAGGGACCGGGCACGGTGTGCACGACGCCTGAACCTTGCTGCATCGACGACGGCGCTGTCTGCCTCATGGTCGACCCGCTGTGCTGTGACGACCTGGGTGGTCAACCCTCGCCGACCGGCGAGCCTTACTGCCTGGGTGACCTGGACGGCGATGGGATTGACGAAGCGTGTGAGGAGCCGCCCCTGCTCAAGTGGGAGCAGCCGCCCGATTTGACTCCGATGGGCTTGGACGTATTCGCTCAGTTGCCTCCGGGACCCGGTGTCGTTCTGGCCGATGATTACCTGTGCACATCGTCGGGACCCATTACGGATATCCACGTGTGGGGCTCGTGGCTGTATGATGAGGTACCCGGCGACCCCAGTAACGTGGGCTTTGTCCTGAGCATACACGCGGACATTCCCGAAGGACCTACGTGGAGCATGCCGGGCGATCTCCTCTGGATGCGCGTGTTCGAGCCGGGCGAGTTCGCCGTTGAACCGTTTATGATGGGTCTCGAAGAAGGTTTCTATGACCCCTCGGAGGGATTCTACTTACCCTACGGGGACAGCATCTGCTGGTTGTACCGCTTCTTCATTCCCGAGGAGGAGGCGTTCTTCCAGCTAGGCTCGCCGGGCGAGCCGATCGTCTACTGGCTCGACGTCCAGGCGTTCCCGTACGAGGAGGCCTACTTCGGCTGGAAGACGTCCGAGATCCACTGGAATGACGACGCTGTCTGGGGACAGGGCGAGGATCCGCCTCCCGACTGGTGGGAGCTGCGGTATCCTCCGGGTCATCCCTGGGTGGGTGAGTCGATCGACCTGGCCTTTGCGATGTACAGTAGTGGATGTCCTTCCTCCAATCCGCCGCTACCGGAAGTGCCGGTCGTGGTGCCCAAGAACCGCTACATCTCGATGGTGCCGCAGAATCCCGGCCAGCAGACGGCGCTGCGCGTGACGCTGACAGCCAGTGCGCTATTCCCGGGCGACGTCGGAATGCAATGGTGGGTCGGTGAGCCATTCCTGGTCTCCGAGGCGGCCGGTTCTACCGGGTCTACGCCAACGCCGGCGTTCACAGCCGCGTTCCTTGAGTCCGACCCGTACTACAGGGATTGGGCTACGCTGTGTCCAATTCACGTTTCTGCCTGTGAGATCGTCCCAAGTTCCACATATGAGGTTCAGGCCATCCACACGTGCTGGCCGACCGAGCTCGAGGAGAGCTACTCCACGCCCCTGTCGATCGTGATGGGCATGTGGGGCGATATCGGCGGGGACCACTACAAGGATCCCGCCGACTGCGTGGTTTACGGGGGCAGGTACACAGATTGCTTCAGCCTGCCGAATGGTGAGGTCGATTTCGACGACATTAACGCGCTCGTCGACAAGTTCAGGAACCTATTCGGCGCGGTGCAGAAATCGCGGGGGGAAATCGCAGGTGATCCACCCGTGGGCATTCCGGATCAGCTCGTTAACTTCGTCGACATTTCGTACGCTGTGAACGCATTCCGTGGGCTTCCGTATCCGTTTCCCGGGCCTGAAGGGTGTGAATAATGGCGTGCAAGTGTCCCAGTAACATAAACACGAGGTCTCGGCGTGCAGAGCACGCCCTACACGGCTGCAAGTTGTGGGTTGTCCCAAGGAGGTTATCTCATGTTCAAGAGTATTTCATATAGCGTTTGCCTGGTTTGTGTTTTGGCTTTTTCTGTTTCCGCAGGTGGTGGAACGGTATACGTCGACGCCGATTCCACGTGCAGAAGCAACTGTGGGGGCAGTTGGGCGGCCGCGTATCCCGATTTGAAGGATGGGATCAATGCTGCGTTCCAGAGCGGTGGCGGTGAAGTCTGGGTCGCGGAGGGAACTTACCGTGGGACCATTTCGCTCAAAAACGGAGTGAAGGTGTACGGCGGCTTCGCGGGGACCGAGAGCAGCGCCTCAGCCGGCGATCCCGATGTACACAAAACTTACATCGACGGAGGGAGTCTATCGCGGGCTGTAAAGAGCGTCAACAATGACTCATCCACCGTGCTGAGAGGTTTCATTATCAAGAACGGCGCTGTTCATGGGTGGATAGAGGCCGGCGGCGGTCTTTACCTCGAACGCAGCAGCGCGCAGATCGTCCGCTGCGTTTTCACCGAGAATAGCGCGGAGTTTGCGGGCGGCGCGGTGGCCAACTATTTCGGAGGCTCGCCGACGTTCGTGAACTGCCGGTTCTATTACAATGGCACGGGGGAGAATAAGTCTACCCCATTGGGCGGCGGTGCCGTGTTCAACCACGACGGCGCGCCGGTGTTTGTCAACTGTCTATTCCACGGAAACAAGGCTTCAGAGGGTGGTGCCCTTCTTACACTCAGTGGCGCGGTGGAGCTCATCAATTGCACGCTCACAGGTAACGAGGCCACCAGAATCAAGGGCGGAGCGCTGTTTGACAGGCGGGGTAATATAGTGGTCAGGAATTGCATCCTTTGGAATAACAATGCGAAAAAGCCGCAAACAGACGAGATCTTCAACGATTCATCGCTCGGCAAGACGACGGACATTACACACAGCGATGTAGCTGGCGGCTGGCCGGGCGTCGCTAACATCAACTCAGATCCATTGTTTGTTGACGTCTCCAAGAATGACTACCGGATCCAAGACGCTTCACCCTGCCGGGATGCCGGTCAGAACGCGGCACTGCCGGCTGACGTTGCTGACATAAGTCTGGATGGTAATACCACGGAAGTCCTGCCGTACGATTTGGCTTTGAATCCGCGGGTGGATGGCGATTCTGTCGACATGGGTGCCTACGAGTAGCCCCAAACGGTTGTCAAAAACCCCAGGTCAAGAAAAGGTATCAGGATGATTTTTGAATGTCCTTTCGAGGACGTCCGCGCGGGCGAAGGGTGATGTCCAGCCGCAGGCGAGTGTCAAGAAAATCATCCTGACACCTTTTTCAGTCCCCGTCATGATTCGAGCTGAGCTGCTGTACGGGCAACCCGCCCCGTGGTGCGGAATGAGCACACATGCTTCCGGATAATGATCGACACGACCGCATTGTGTGCTCTACTCTTGCCGATGGGGCGCCGTCGGTCAATCCGATCGTGGTGGCTGGACACGAATGGGAGCCTTGTATCGCGTTGGATCATGAATACAGAGATTGCGAATGTCAAAACTCGACGACAATGAGATCGCCCATTTCGCCCAGAGATTCGGAGCGGAGTTCTTCGGCGTGGCCGACATCTCCTCAGCACGCGATTTTGTGCTAGCCTTCGGTGGATCGGCGATCACGGAGTACCCGCGCGCCGCGTCGTTGGGTGTCTCCCTGTCTAATACGATTGTGAACGCCCTTCCGCGGTGGGCAGAACGTGCCGTCGCTCGGCGCTATTGGCATCACGTCTATGACGTGACCAACGGGCGCCTCGATCTCATGGCGTCGCGGTTGGCCGCCGCCCTACGGCACGACGGATATAGGTCGCTGGTGATTCCCGCATCCAAGCGAACAGATGATGAGCGCATTTGTGCTGTTTTCTCTCACAAGCTTGCTGCGGGACAGGCTGGCCTTGGATGGATCGGCAAGAGCTGCTTGCTAGTGACTCCCCAGAAAGGGCCTAGAGTGCGCTGGGTTACTGTACTCACCGACGCCCCGCTACGGGCAACCGGCCGGCCAATAGAACAGCGCTGCGGCACCTGTAGAGAATGCGTGGATATATGTCCGGTTCGTGCTCTCTCTGGGCGTGCGTTCTGCGAGAACGAAGCTCGGGAAGCGCGCCTCGATGCCGGCAAATGCGACCACTACCGCGACAAGATGAAGGAGGATACGGGATTCGGAGTATGTGGCCTGTGTCTCTATGTTTGTCCTTATGGGAGATGAGCGATCACTGCGCTTTGACGCCCGTTTGCCGATGACATCCGGCGTGCCCCACTTGTCGCGAAACTTGTTGCCTCCGAGCCAATGTTGAGGGGCTGTCTGCCACCGGGTGCCCCACTCCTACGAACCTGTGACCCTTTACTTGGAGGCCCGACGGAGTAGACCCCCACACAACGTCACGCACCTTAAGCCCACCGGGCCGGTTCAGGCATGGTGGTCCCGCCGTCTGCGGCCGACAGATGGAGACCACCATGATTCAGCAGAAGACTCAACGAGTCGCGGATCTCGCCGAACAACTCTCCGAAGCCCTCGGCGGCTCAGTCGGCAGAGGGTGGTGCCTCCGGCTCCGGCGCGTAGTGCTGCGGCAGGGCAGTGACGATCTTGACCGTTTCCAGGCTGACGCGGATGACCTGTCCGACGAGGCGGACGATGTACTCGGGGTCGTCGGGGTTGTTGGGGTCCGAGCGGATGCCGGTGCGTTTGTCTTCCTTCACGCGGTACTGATCGATGACCCACTCGATGGCGCTGCGGTTGCCGAGGCGGTAGTCGAAGACCTCCGGCGGGATGCCCGCCAAGGTGAGCGAGTCGTTGACCCGGATCGACTTCTTGTCCTTGCTGGCCGCATCTTCTCGACGACGTAGCTGAGCGGCTCGTCGTGCGTCTCGATCCACTCCAGGGGCCACTCTTCGAGCGATTCGTACTCGATGTGGAGCTTTGCAGGCTGCTTGCCTGCCTTCGCGAAGGCGCGGAAGCCGCTGGCCGGCGGGTTGTGCGAGGACTCGTCAAACAAAAAGACATGCATGTCGATAGCGCGCTCCAGCCGTTCGACGTATTCGTCAGCCGCAGATCGCCCGTCGCGCTCCAACACATCAACAGCTTCTCGACCGTAGCGGGTCAACACGGTCTCTGCCATCGCACGCGCGCGTGCCTCGACTCGGCTCGGCAGCGGAACCCACATTGCCGGGATGACCAACGCACCAACTATCAATGCGCTTGCCAGCCAGAACGACAGGAAGATTTTGAGGAATAGGCTTCGCATATTCGCCACCCCACAAACGGGGACTATCTCTCGCCGGATTCTTCATCGGATCGACGCGGGGCGGCCCGAGTCTGCCTGCAAGTCCAGGGTCCGCGGATGGTGCTTGGCAGGGCGCGAGAAGATCCGATGTCGCGCGACAGGGACGTTCAGTTCAAAACCACAGGGGGCTGCGAACGCGACGCTCGCAACCCCCTGTGGTAGTTATCCGGTGGTAATCCAAACCAGCCATCAATGTAAGCGATGTCGGTGCGGCTATCGGCCGCGCCGTGCCCTCTGGCCTCGCTGCAAACCCGGCACATCCGAGTTTCCTCTAACGCCGCGTTTGCCTCGGCACTTCCCGTTTCGTCGGTCTTTGCCTCGTTCAGTGGATGAGGCGGCAATCTCGTCAAACTCCGCTTGTGTCAGGTGCTGGGCCTCGTAGGTCTCGCCGGCTGCAGTGATAAGCGCGGCGAACGCCCGCAAATGATTCCGCGATCCCCGCATGAGGTTCTCGTACACGCGTTGCAGATCGGCATGATCGGTCTGGGCCAACGCCTCACGCAGATCCACGATGTCCAGCTCCTCGATGAGTGCCCCAACCTTCAGGGCGTCGACCATCGATGCGGATCCGGCCTCCACAAGCTGGCCATAGAGTTCCACGAAGACCGGATTGCTGAACACGCCCTCCGTGTCATCGACAACCGGGTCCTCGAGCTCGTACCGGACAATCAAGCGTCCCAAAGCATCCATGTGCCGCTGCTCCGATTCGCTGATCTTGAAGAACGTGGGCACTTCCCATAGGTCGAACATGGTCCGGTACACATCGCGTGCGAGCTTCTCTTCCTCCCGCATGTACAGGATGTCCTGTGCCTCTTGATCGCTGAGCGGTGTGACTTCGATTCCATCGAAGATGCAGCCGTCCCCGGACGTACCGCCGGGCCCCCTGCGCCCCTGCGCATCCGCCGAGGTTGAAAGCAGGCCAACAGCAATCCCAGCCAACGGAATGAGCAATATTCTTGCGTCCATTGTTGTTCTCCTATTTCAGGTTCCTTGAATTACGCGTCTTCCACCGCGAAGGGGCGGCTGCCCGGTCTGTTCCGGCAGCCGCCCGCTTGGTCGGGCAGTGGCTTTAGCCTCCGCAGCTTCCGTCACGGAGCCGGTCTCCCCCGCCGGATCCCGTGCCCTGACCACCGCCGTTGTCACCGTATCCACCAGTGCCGTATGGACCCGAGCCGTCGCAGGTTCCCGGATCACCCGGGTTCGTGCAGTTCAGGCCCGTGCCGTCCCGTAGGCGATCCTGAGTCTGGAACTGGTCCATCAGCAGGTCACCAGCTTGAACTCCTTGCGACGCCGTGAACATCTTCGCGGCATCGGGCGCGACCTTGGCCAGCGTCTCCTCATCGCAGCCCACCAGGGACGTGACCGACAGGGCCCCGAACCCAACAATCAGCAGTCTCTTGAACATCAGTCGTTCTCCTGTTAAGAAGTCAATCTTTCGTTCTCAGATGCACGTGCTCGAGCTTTCCTGTGCTATGCCTGTTGAACGAGAGCTGCGTGGGATACCCTGCGGAGTGCGTCGGATTTTCTTGCGTAATGCAGGATGGGACCATAGTTGAACGACGTCCGCGACCCAGTTGATGATGCGCAGCTCATGGCACATCTGGCCACGGGTGACCGGACTGCGCTTGGCACGCTCGTTAAGCGTCACCAACGGCGAGTGTTGGAGCTCGCCTTCCGCACGACCGGAGATCACGCTTTGGCGGAAGATATCGGACAGGAAGCTTTCCTTCGCGTGTGGCGATCCGCGAAGCGATACGAGCCTACTGCGCAGTTTACGACCTGGCTGTATCGCATCGTCGTGAACCTGTGCTTGGACGCGTTCAAGCGGCGAAAACCCACCACGGGCGACGTGCCGGATGCGATCGACAGTGGAGCGGCCGGGCAGGCGACCGAAATCGAGCAGCGCGAACGAGGAGCTGCGGTGCAGCGGGCGGTCACAGCGCTGCCGGATCGGCAGCGCGTTGCGGTCGTGTTACACCGCTTTTCCGGCCTCACCGTTCGCCTGACCGCAGAGGCCACAGGTTGGTCCGAGTCTGCCGTTGAATCGCTGCTGGTGCGGGCGTATTCGGTTCTGAGGCAGTCGCTCAAGGAGCTCGATAAAAAGTGAGAATTCCGTGCAGGGAAACGAATCGTCGTTTGTTTAATCAGAGGAGACGGGTGTCATGTCTTGCCCACGAGATCATTTGATCGTCCGCCTTGTCGGCGGAGAGCTGGCAGACGCCGAGGAGCGCGACGTCCGGCAGCACTTGGCGACATGCCCCAATTGCGCTGCGGCGGTCGAGGTCCTTCGCAGTACCTGGGACGATCTCGGAGCGTGGAACGTCGATCCTCCCGACATCGACCTGACGGATCGTGTTCTTGCGCAGGCGACGGAGCAGGAGAATCCGACGTCTCGTTCGTTGCTCATCGCGGTGTTCAGGGCCGACTACTTGCGCGTGGCCGCCTCGATCGCATGCGCGGCTGGGCTCGGAGTCGCCGCTGGGGCGTTGGTGCCCAGGGATCGAGCCTTGCAGGGCTCACAGCCCTCTGCCATTCCCACCGCTGTTGAACTGGTCGAGGCCATCGGACTGGGCGAGTTCGGGACAGGGTCGGCCACCGGGCTGGCGTTTGGGTTTGAACCGGAAGTTCCAACAAAACCGGAGGTCAAGCCATGAGGACCAGAAGGACGCTTTACATCCTAGGATTCTGCATTGCAATCTTCGCCGTCAGCTTGGTCGGAACGATTGTAGCGCGCTCGCAACCGCCATCCGAGGAGGAAGCCTGCGTTGGTTCCCCCCTAGCCCGGTGGCTTGATCTTGACAAAAAGACCGCGGACGAAATCGGGAGCCACGATCCGCAGTTCTCCGAGGATCTCAAGTCGCTGCAACGAGAATTGGCGGGCGCTCGTTCTGCCTTGGCCACATTGCTGGAAGATGAGAATGCCACGAACGAGCGAATCCGGGGGCAGGTCGAAAACTGCATCGCAAAGCACAACGCGCAGGAGCGGCGTGTAGCGCAGTATCTACTCACTGTACGAGATCATCTCACACCTGTGCAACAGAAGAAGCTGTTTCGCCTTTGCGCCGAAGGCGTGCGGAAGGGCCGAGGACACGGGTGGGGGCGCAGGGCAGATCATGCGAGTGGCGGTGGTGGCCGGTGTGAGTGCTGCGGACGCGGTGGCGGAGGTGGTCGTGGCCACGGCGGCGAGCGTGACGACGGATAGGGCCGCCCCTCACCGGGCTTGGGCGCTCGGCGTAGCCTTATTCTGACGATGGAGGTCCTCCATGCCAAAGATCTCTCTCGGTTTCAGCGCAATCACCGCAAGTGAATTGGAACCGTTACACCGCCCCGCCTCCAGCGCACGAAGGATTCACCGAGGTCGAGTATGTTGCAGGGGTGCTTCGCGCAGCCCGCCGTGAGGATCACCGTATCCTTAGGGCAGGTTCCGGGCCACTCCCGTATGGTGGTCGCTGACTTTGTGACGTCCGCCACAGCTAGCCACGGCGATGAAACGCTTGCTCACGCTGGGTTTGACCGCGTCAACGACCTTGTCAGCCATGGCGAAGACCTGATGGTGGGCGAATCCGCCGGCAATCTTGCCGGTTTCGATTTCGATCGGCGGCGGGCATTTCGTTTTGCGGCCAAATCGGTCAATTCGGTGAAGTCTGTTGCTTCTTCGGCTCTGTCGGGAACATAGCAACTTCTGCCCTCTCGCAACGTGCAACCGAGTATTCACTCCGTGCGGCTGCTATCGATTATAAGCCCTTTCTGATTCTTCCGGCCAGCGGATTCGCCGTCGACACGCTGACCTTCGGACAGCAGAGCACCGACGTCTCGATGGGACGCCTCCCCGATGGCGCGGATTGCTGGCGGTTCTTCACAATCGCCACGCCGGAAGTTTCCAACGGCATCCCGCACGATTACGAGTCCGACGGCGACGTAGATCTCGACGACTATGCCGAGTTCATCGCATGTATCACCGGCCCGGGAGGCACCGCGGCACGGGAAATCATGGATTCCGAAACCATCATCGCTGTTGCCCGGAATGCGCCGGAGAGTGACATTTGCGGAAGTGTGATTGACCTCGACCGGTGCCTGTTCCTGCAAGAGAACGGTTACGATGTCATGTATCGCGAGGAGATCTTCTTTGCTCACAAACGGTGCAAAACTCCCGGTTGACGCTGGACCTGCCCTGTGGAACTGAGCTTCCTGTTGGTCGACACGCGCACGCCGTACGTGGGAGACACGCAGAACAACTCCGCGCTGAGTCTGGCGTTTGGGATGTTCGGCGTCGAGCGGTTCACCGGCCAAAAGCCGCATATGCCCTGGTTATTATGCAACTGTAAGGTTTAGACCACTGTTGCCTTCCCAGGCTGCTGGCCTACGCGGAGTGTCAGGGCTCTTGTTCGGTCTCGCCGATCGTGCGCGCTCAAGCAGCTATAGCGGGAACGGTTGCACTCTCTTGTGCTCTCTCTTTGACGCGCATCAGGTAGATTACAAGCGGTCTATACGCCAAGTGCGCCCATTTGCCAAACGGCACCTCGATAACCAGCATGGGCACAGCGATCATCAGATGGATCACGTACATGTAGTAAGTCGGGAGAGGGAACCCTCCGAGCCGTAAGACGTGAACCACAATTCCTGTCAGTGCGGTCAGGAACAGGAGGATGAGAAACATCCAGTCCGTGGGATGAGAGTGCTTATGGATCTCTTCGCGCTTTCGGAGCCGGCTGATGATCGCATCGGCGGTGACGTAAAGCAACACGGCCGTGGCGAAGTAGCCCAGCAGGCGGGTGGGATGCCAAAACGGATGGATCTCGTCCGTCTGGAACCACCGCAAGAATACGACCACTAGCAGGAACATGGTGACGTAGCCAAATACAAGCAGCAGGTGTTTTATCCAGCGCGTGGGCGTCTCACACTCGCTCCACCGTTTCTGCGTCAGTCCGTGAACGATCAGCGTTATCAATTCCTGTATATAGAGTGCCGGGGGAATCCTTATTCCATCCTCATCACGCATAACGAAGCGGTACATCCGGTAGGCGTTTGAGAGTAACAGGAAGCTCAGAATGGCCGCCATGATCCAATCTCCGAGCTCGATCCACACTACCGGTGCGAACGTATTGAGTTCCACACGGTCGGTTACAATCGGTCCATGGAGGAAGTAGAACAGAGCTGCGACGAACAGGCCAACGGCTAGCAGCATGCCGATCTCCCAGGCATTGGAGAGATACAGCCGCTTCGACAAGCCGGTCCAATCGTATTGCGATGTCAGATACCGGCGCACGGCCATCATCAGCTCGCCGGGATTTGCCTGGCGTGGGCATGTTTCGGAGCACTCGCCGCAATAGTAACAAAGCCAAGGCTCAGGAGACTGAAGTAGTTTGTCTCTCAGGCCCAATTGGAGATATCGAATGATCTTACGCGGGAAAACGGTGGAATCGCGCGAGAGCTGGCAGACAGCGGTACAGTTCCCGCAGTTGAAGCAGGCGTCGACGTTCTCGGCACCAAACTCTCGAAGTTCATGACGCAGTTCCGGATTAACACGAGTACTCACTGCCTGTACTCCTATTCGTTCTTTAGGGCATATTGATAGTAACCGTCGCGTTCCTCGCCCTCGACGACAAGCCCATACTTCTTCATGCCCATGAGTTTCCACAACACTTCGTGGCTGGGGATGGCCGTGGCTTTAGCGACTTCCGGCACCGTCTTGGGACCATCTTCGAGCGCCTGGATGATCTTCTTCCGTGTTTTCGTTTGCGCACGGCTGTGCTCTAATAGCTCTTTGGGAACCCCACCGCGACGCTCTCGGATAATCTTGATCGCTTTTTCCTTCTGCGGTTCTTCCGTCATAGCAGTCTCGCCTTCAATCGCCTTGAACTTGTGCTCACGCTATCTGGGCAGCGATGGCGTCCGCGATCGCTTTGAACTGGTCCATCCGCCAGCCTTCCACTTGGATGGCTCCGTGGGGACAAACCGCGACGCACATGCCGCAGCCGTTGCACAGTGCAGCATTGACTTCGGCCTGCTTCACCTTCTTTCCGTTTACATTCCGCTCGACAAGGGACACCGCCTGTGCGTATTGGCATTCTTCAATGCACTTGCCTTCGCCCTGGCACAGCTCGGTATCCACCCGGGCTACGAACGGGTCGAGTTCTATATGACCTTTTCCGAGTAGCGCCGCCGCCTTTGCGGCCACGGATGAGGCTGCGGCGCAGCTTTCGGTGATGTCCATCGGCGCCTGGCAGGTACCGGCGATAAACAGGCCGTTGACGGCCAGTTCCACCGGCCTGAGCTTTGGGTGAACCTCCTGCAAAAAACGGTCGGCGCTTCTGGGCAATTTGAGCATCTCGATCAGACGGTCGATGTTGCGGGGCACCATCCCGGTGGCTAGCACGACCAGGTCGGCAGGAACATCAAGCTCTTCTCCGAAAGTAAGCGTGTCCTTGACGCGCACAAGTAATGGAGGGCCGTCGGAGCCGTTTCCTTTGGCGACAACGGGCGGAGTATCGGCTAGGTAGCGGAAGAAGAGGACCCCGTTTTTCGAGGCGTTTTCGTAATAGTCCTCGTGTCCCCGGCCATAGGTGCGAATATCCTGGTAGAACTCGAACACGTTGACATCCGGGAACCGCTCGCGTATCTCGTTGGCCGCGTGAAGCGTGGCCGTGCAACAGACGCGCGAACAATAATCGTTGACTCGTCCGTCCGGCCCGGGTTCGTGAATTCCCGCCACCTGTCTGCTGCCAACACAGTGAATCAGGCTCACGTTCCTGATGGGGTGTCCGTTGTGCTGTAGACTCCCGCCGGTGGGGCCTTCCTTGTCGAGCAGGCGGATAAGCTGGGCCAGTGTAATGACCCCCGCATGGTCTCCGTAACCGTATTCACCTTTGGGGGGCTCATACAGATCGAAGCCTGTAGCCAGCACGATCGCCCCCGCGGTTAGCTCGATCTCTTCCGATTGGGCGTCGAGATTGATCGCCTTTCCGTCGACGGCCTCGAGGCATTTTCCGCAGTGGGTGCATGTTTCCCAGTCGATCGCCGGGATCGGAGGATAACAACCAGGATACGGCAAATAGATCGCCTTGCGTTGGACGAGTCCGTAATCAAAATCGCTTTCCGCAGTTTCGGGACAGGTGTCAATTGCAGCATTGACTTGATCAGGATCGAGCTTCTCCGTCACTCCGCGAGGCTCCAGCCGTACACTCAGATGAAAGTTGCCGACGTAACCCGAAGCGGCGGTTATGTCGGCCCGGGTGTAGACGGTGATGTTCGGATCGCGGTCGACCTTGTCAATAAGCTGTCGCAGAAGATCGTGCGCACTGTCTTCCGTGGGGTAAACCCGGTCCAACTGGGCCATCCGCCCACCCACAAAGGCTGATCGCTCGAGCACGCTTACTGCAAGCCCGCTGCACGAAAGGTCCAGTGCCGAGCGTAGGCCGCTGACGCCGCCCCCGATCACCACGACATGTTGCCGCGCCTCCACCCGAATGGGCTGCAGGGGGTCGAGCAGTCGTGCCTTCCCGACACCGGCACGAACCAGACGGGTTGCCTTTTCCGTTGCACCTTGCGGATCGGACTTGCTGCACCAGCTCACCTGCTCGCGTGTGTTAACGTGCTCGTAGACGTAAGGATTCAGGTCTGCGCGGGCGAGGGTCTGGCGAAAAGTGTGCTCGTGCAAGCTCGGAGAGCAGGCGGCCACGACCACCCGATCGAGCTTCTCGTTGCGAATGTCGTCGGCGATCATGCTCTGGCCGGGGTCGGAACACATGAACATATTGCGCCGAGCAACGGCCACGCCCGGTAGCTTCGCCGCCTCTTCGACCACCTTTTCCACATCGACTACGTCTGAGATATTTCCGCCGCAGTGGCAAATATAGACACCAATCCGGGGGCTTTCGCATTCCGCCGTTGGTGACTTCTCGGTGTTGTCTTTCTGTTCGTCCGTCATCAGCTTGGCATTCCACTTGTCAGAACGTCGGCAACTTCACGGGGCCGCCCATCGCCACTGACGTTTGTCGCCTTGTCCTGCCAACGATTGCACCGAAGGTAGATGGCGGCCTCCACCGCTGCGGCGCCGGCTTCCACGATCGAATCGGGAATATCCTTCGGGCCGGCTGCTGTTCCGGCTACAAACACCCCTTCCGTGTCTGTCCGGCATGGGGCCAGCTTGGCTTCCGGACAGCGAATGAACCCGTCCTCCGCACTGCAGGCGGGCAAGACGCCGTCGCGGTCTTGTGCTGGCACCATTCCCAATGACAGGACGACCATGTCGTGCTTTCGTTCCTCCACCCGGCCGTCCTCTTCCATCACTTCGATGCGCACGATCGGATTCTGCTCTTCGTCCTCGGTGATCTTGGCCACCTTGGCCTTGACGAATTCGATGCCCATGGCTTTGGCATTCTGATAGAATTGCTCGAATCCCTTTCCGAACGCGCGAATGTCCATGTAGTAGATGGTGATGTCCACCAGGGGAAGTGCACCGGAAAGTAGCATAGCCTGCTTGATCGCATACATGCAGCAGACGCGTGAACAGTAGGAAACGCCAAGGCTCTGATCACGCGATCCGGCACACTGGACGTATGCGACCGAGTCGGGGATCTTCCCATCCGAAGGGCGAAGCATCCTACCGTACGGGCCGTGTGGCGCCAGAAGGCGTTCGATGGTGAGTGCACTCAGAACGTTGCGCAACCGACCCTGCCCATACTGTTCCTTAGCATCGATCGGCGTCATCTCGAATCCGGTGGCCAGGATGATCGTCCCCGCCGTAACCGTGATCTCTTCCGGCTCCTGGAGGTAGTTCACCGCTCCGGTCGGGCAGGCCGTTTCACAACGGCCGCAGAGGATACAGTTGTCCATGTCGAGCAGTGCGACCTGCGGAATGGCGTTGGAGAATGGAACGTAGATAGCCTTGCGCATACCCAAGTTGCCCTCGAACTCGTGCGGGAGTTCCATCGGACAGGCATACTCGCACAGACGGCAACCAGTGCAGTCGGCCTCGTTCACATAGCGGGGCTTCTTGAGGATGGTGGCCTCGAAGCCGCTCTCGCAACGCTTGGTCTGCGTGACCTCAACGTAGGTCATGATGGTGATGTTCTCATGGTGCGCCGCGGCCGCCATGCGCGGAGTACAGATGCAGCTTGCGCAATCAAGCGTTGGAAACACTTTGCTTAGGGCGATCATCTTCCCACCAATGCTGGGCTCTTTCTCGACGATGAGGACCTTGAAGCCCTGGTCGGCCAGATCGATCGCTGCTTGAAGGCCTGCGATCCCACCGCCAATCACCAGGCCATCAACGCTTATTCTTCCATTACCTTCCATCTTCTCGAATCTCTTGCAGCCTTTTTGATCGACCGGCTGGGAAGCCGGTCCCACAGTCGCCGGAATCACTTTCCCGGCGGCGCGACGGATGCCTCCCCGATGAGGTACTCGTTCATCTGGTTCACCTCTTTCAGGAACGCGCTGGAGCAGACGGTACAAATCGCGCAAAGCCTCAACCGCTTGGTATCCAGCCCGCGCTCCTTCATCAGGGTGTGAACCCGCCCTATCCGGGCTGCGAACCGGTCGTAGGCTCCCTCGTAGGGGCATTCGTGGCCGCAGCTCATAACGATGATCCCGGCAATCCCCTTTTCGAAACACCGAAGGTAGAACTTCTCCGGAAACACCACCGGAGCGGGTACGCGCACCACGTAGGCGTTAGTCGGATAGTCGGCGTGAATCTGCCCCACGTTGTCCGCTCCCGGATACGCACAGGTCTCGGTGGCCAAGATCAGAATCTTCGGTTTCTTCGTTTGTTCACTCGGCTGCATTCCTGGCTTCCCTATTCTCGAAGACTTGCATGTAGAAGTATTCACCCACGCTTATGAGCGTCGAGGGGACGAGGGGAATTTGCAGTCGGAGTTCTCCAGGGGCGAACCGTTCATCCAAAGGTGGTCCGAAAGGGGTGCTTCGTTTCTCGATTTCCACAATGGCTAGTCTCGCATTCGGCTTCAGGATTCGGGTAATCTCCTTCTGGAAGATTTTGATATCACTAGGGGACAACCCGTGGAATACGGTTGAGAGATAGGCAAGATTTACCGATGAGTCCGCGAGTCGCGTTATTGTGGTTATATCGCCGCGTATCACATGGATATTGGTTCCTTCCGTCTGATTCCTGAGTACAGCTATTGCCGCTCCGTCCGGGTCGAGAGCATACACTATTCCTGTGTTGTTCAGCGCCTTCGAGAAAACCTTGGACATGTAGCCATTCCCACAACCTATGTCTACGATTGTCTGGTCAGGCAGAATATTGAGCGCGTTCAGTATCACAGTCTTGTCGAGAAGGCCCTCGGATGATCCACCTCTGTGGTGTTGTTTTTTCGTTACGGCTCTTTCGTCTGCTGCTATCTCAGCGCAGTCGGTTTTCTCGGCGGCTTTCTCTTCCATCTAGGCATCCCTCACATCATTCATCTGACCGCACATTCCCCACTTGCAGCTTGGGCGGCTTCGATTCTACCGGGTCGCTTCGGTTCACAACTCGATACCTGCAACCCCCGGGCTCTCAGTCCAACGGGAGCCCACTGAAAGAGCCTGCATCAAGGTTGGCTGGACTCCATGTGCGGCAACCTACTTCTTGCGAATGATGAACAACCGGTCAAATCCTTCGCCGGCGAGGGTACCGAGGAATTCATGGCCCACCTTGGCCGCCCACCTGGGAACGTCGTTTTTGGTTGAGGCATCACCGGACAGTATTTCAATCGTCTCGCCAACGGCGACCGATCCAACAGACTTCTTGGCCTCCAAAAGCGGGCCAGGGCAAGCCATGCCACGGGCGTCGACTACCTTTGCCGCTTGGATACTCTCTAAATCAATGTCAGCCATTTTGCTTCTCCACACTAGAGCTACTGCATTCACAACAAAAACGAAACACGCCTTAAACAGCCCGTTGAAAAAGTCTGTGGGACAGACTTTCCAGTCTGTCAAGGAGCCTTTTTGCCCCTAAGAAGACCGACTCGAAAGTCGGTCCCGCAAGAGGATGGAGTTCTTCAACGGGCTGTTAAGGATTAACAGAAAGTCAAAACAACGCTCGCTTCCCGTGCATCCGCAACAAACGACGCCACACCTCCACATTCCACTCCATCGATCAGGTCCTTTTCCGTGACCCCGACCATCTCAAAGGCTGCCGAGCAAGCGATCATCTTCGCACCGTTGTCCTGCATGATCGTGATGAACTCCGGCAATGTCTTGGGCATTCCCTTCAAGGTAATCTTCTCCGCGCCGCCCTTCTTTATGACGTTCAAGCCCGACAGCGTGAAGAACAACGTCACCTCCATGTCCATGGCTATGGCCCCCGAACCCAGCATGAACGGGGGGAACGCCTTGTTCGGATCATCCGATCCGCAGAAAACCAACATCTTCTGTACCATGCTTATCCTTTCTGAATATCCGAACCATCTTGTCCTTTATCGCCTGTCCCATGTCCGCGATCCGCCTGCTGCGACTATCGCGTCCCGCGCCGCCGCTGCAGCTCTCTGGCTCGCGCCTCAGAGCGGTCTTGCCAATAGTCCTGTCCGGGCGAGATGGCCCCAGACAAAACTGCATGGATAACGGCGTCTACCGGACCCGCCACCTGCGAGACCAAACGAACAGGCGACTCCTCGAAACCCGCCTCGTCAAAGCTGCTGAGGGCACCGCAGATCAGTTGATCGACACCCAATTGCGCGACGCGTGTAGCCCGTCCGTGTGCCGGCCACGCGCTGATATCCAGGACTTCACGGCTTTCTTCCCGGTCGCTTCGAACGTCAATGACAATCAGGCTGGCCGCACGGTCAAACCTCGGGCAAACCCGATCCCGGCATGTTGCTATCGCAATCCTCATCTGTTCACCGAGCAGCCGTTGTCAAAGCGCTGCGAATGACCATGACAAGGAACATGCCACGGCACGAAAGGGTTTAACGGTTCGCTCTCAGGTCCATTACTGGCCCATTCCGCTGGATTGGCGGGGTCGGGTGGCCCCGTTCCCCCGAGCCTGGATTCTTGGAGTGTTGCAATTCTGAAATGCTGGTGATACGATTACTGCAAATTTGAATGATCAAACGCTGGCCGTGGAGGACGGACGATGCCCAGAAGAAAGACAGAAAGTCGGCAGGCGCAACCTGCACTTGACGCGGATCCGGCCGCGCTCTGTTGCTCGATCATGGAGAGTGTCGCGGATGGTATCCTGGCGATCGATTTGGATCACAACATCACCGCGTTCAACCCCGCCGCCAGCGCGATCACGGGAATGCCGCGCGAGCAGGCCATCGGGCGCAAGTTCTTCGACGTGCTTCATCCGGACGTGCCTGAAGAGGACTGCCCGGTTTGTCGCGTCATTGCGACCGGGGACACCATCGCCGGTCGGCGCATCACGATTATCAACGCGGCAGGTGACGAGGTTGCGCTGAACGTTAGCGCCGCCCCCTTGCGTGACAAGAGCGGAAAGATCGTAGGTGGTGTGCAAGCGCTGCGAGACGTGTCCGCTGTCGAAAGGCTGCGCCGGGAGCTAACCGAATCCTACACGTATCAGGACATTGTGGGCAAGAATGCGCGCATGCGACAGCTCTTCAAAATCCTGCCGGCCATCGCGGAAAGCGAGAGTACGGTGCTCATCGAGGGCGAGAGCGGGACGGGCAAGGAGCTCTTCGCTCGTGCGGTCCATGACCTTAGCCCGCGTGAGAGTGGACCCTACATCGTCGTGAACTGCGGCGCGTTACCGGAAACGCTTCTGGAATCCGAACTCTTCGGCTACAAGAAAGGCGCGTTCACCGATGCCAAGAGGGACAAACCGGGCAAGTTTGAACTCGCCCAACGCGGCTCGATCTTCCTGGATGAGATCGAGAGCGTAACCCGTGCGGTTCAGGTGAAGCTGCTACGGGTGATTCAAGAGAGAGAATTCGAACCGTTGGGTGGGACGAGACCGGTCAAAGCCGACGTTCGCATCATTGCGGCAAGCAACCAACCGCTTCGTGATCTCGTGGCTCAGGGTAGATTCCGCGACGACTTGTTCTACCGATTGAACGTGGTCACGCTCGAGTTGCCGCCACTACGAGAACGGCGCGATGACATTCCTCTCCTGGTGGAACGCTTCGTGAGCCAATTCAATGCGGCAAAAGGCAAAGAGATCGCCGGGGTCTCACCGGCTGCGTTGCGGGTGCTAACCGAGTACGATTTCCCCGGAAACGTTCGCGAGTTGCAGAACGTTATCGAGCGAGCCTTTGTCCTTTGTGAAGGCGGTCTGATCGACCTGCAGCATTTAGCGCGCTCGGTCATCGGAGACTCGCCCGGCATGAACGTCGATCACACCGAGACTGATCGAGGGGACAAAGCTAGCCCAAAGCCGCTCGCCCTTGCCGAGGCGGACGTGATTCGCGCGGCACTCGCCCACCACAACGGCCATCGTGCACGTACTGCCTCGGAGCTGGGTATCTCACTCACTACACTGTGGCGGAAGATTAAACGTTACGGTATCTCCGTCTAAACATCGGGGTGACGTTGCCAGAGTGATGGGTGAGAAGGTATTGCACAACGAGGAGCGATCCTTCAAGCCGCGTCAGGTCCTGCGGCGACCGTAGGCCATGTAATACTGTAGTGGTTCACCGTGAAATGGAGAACCACCCCTCCTGAGTTACACCTATCCGGGAGACCATCTCC
>JBARRC010000526.1:0-7718 GCA_049644045.1 Phycisphaerae bacterium | reverse complement strand
GTGCCGGGGCTTTGGGGCATCGTAGGGCAGGTGGTTCACTTGCCTTAACCATCTCCAGCAGTGATAGTGACGGCAGGTCGTTGACCTGCCCTATCTGACTTTAGGACGGGGCGGTTCCCAATCGCTGGTTGAGGTAGGTACACTCCAGGGTCGGAGTGTTTGAAGGAGGTCCACGCGATGGTCACAACGGATAGCTCTCGGCAACCACAGCCTCGCCGCCTTTGGCCGGCGTTGCGCGCTCTACTGCGTACTCGTATTTTTGCAGGCTTGGCCACTTTTATACCGCTGTGGGTAACGTGGGTCGTGGGCAAGTTCCTATTCGACACGATGCGGTCGGCCACACAGCCGATCATCGAGAACGGCATCCAATGGGTCGCCCGGTCGGCGGGGAGTCAACCGAAAGACATACCCGTCTATGTGGATTGGGCTGTGCCGGTGGTCGCAGTTTTGCTGACGCTGTTCTCGTTGTACCTGCTGGGGCTGCTGACTGCCAATGTGCTAGGTCGGCGCGTTGTTCTGCTACTCGAACGTTTGTTTGACCGTCTGCCCCTGGTAAAGACGATTTATGGATCAACGAAACGCATCATTCTCACGCTGGCCGGTGGAAGCGACTCGATGCAGTTCCAGAAGGTCGTGCTCGTTGAGTTCCCTCGGCCGGGAATGAAGTGCATTGCGTTTCTCACCTCGGTGATCGAGGATACGGACACGGGACGGAAGATGGCCACCGTATTTATCTCCACCACGCCCAATCCCACAACCGGATATATGCAAATCCTCCCACTTGAAGAAGTGTCGGAAACCGGCTGGACGGTGGAGGAAGCGGTCAAGGTGCTAATGTCGGGCGGCATCCTCAGCCCGCCAAAGATCCCGTTCGATCGTGTCCACCCGGTAAGTTGGAGCCCGAACATGGCCTTGGACGGTGCGGCTCCTGAAACTGCGACGCAGTGAGGCTAAGCAGTACCCCGGTGTACAGGCCCAGAGCCTTCCGCTCAGGCAACCTCGGGTGATACCGGCCGGCAACACGCGAGCAGCATGAGGAAAGACGGATTATGATTGCGGAAATACCCGAACCGATGATTGCAGTCATCTTGTTCGCGGCCCTGGCGGTTGTGGTGTTGGTCGTTTTACTCTCGCGGCGCAAATAGTGGTTCGCTAAACGGCTCGGATTCGGGCGATCTTGCGGGTAGCTTGCCCACGCGGCCTGGCCGGAGCTTTAGAAACTTGGCATCGTAGATTTCATCCGCTTCGGCCTTCATGCACCCTGAGATCCTTGCGATCGACACCAGCTCCACCGGTCAGATCACGCAAACCGCCGGATCTGCGAGACGCAAGCAGACGGAATGAAGTTTTTTGGGAACGACACTGTCATTCATCTGTGACGACGCTCGGCCGCGAAGGGCGAGCTTTCGCCCCCATCATGTCTTCGCTCATCACGGTCCGTCTCCTGTTTTGGCCGTTCGACCCATTGCGCTCCCGCGCGACGCGTACAATCTCCGCCAGCAGATCTGCGTAGCGCATGCCGTCAAACCCTGCCATCATGTTCAGCTTACCATCCCAGCACCAACCGGGGTTCGGGTTGATCTCCAGCAGTTTGACCACACCGCTCGCGTCGGCGCGGAAGTCGAACCGCGCGTAGTCGCGGCATCCGAGACGCTCGAACAGTAGAAGCGAATAGTCATAGAGCTTCCGTTTCGTATCTTCGTCCGTAGTCGTCTCCTGATACCGAATCGCGGACCAGTACGGCGAGTTGGGCAGCCATTTGGATTCGTAGCCGAGTATTTGCGGCAAACCGGCCGGCAGGCCGCTGTAGTCCACTTCAAGGATCGGCAGTTGGCGGAATCCATAGCCTGGGTTCCCTATGAGTGCCACGCAGAACTCGGTCTCCGGGAGAAACTCCTGAATTAGCACCGCGCGGTTAGGCAAGAGCTTTCGCAATTCCCTCAAGTACTCCATAAGCTCTCCGGGCGTCTTTACGACTGCGCGCTGGGTAATGCCGATGCTGGCGTCGCCTTGGTTCGGTTTGACCAGGGCCGGAAAAGTCGAGGGGATCGTTGCGGCCTGGTCATCCGGATTGAAGTACGTCTCCAGCGGAACCGGGATGTCGAGCGATTGCGCATACCCGCGCACCGCAGCCTTGTTGTAGCAGATTGCAAGGCATGCAGGGCCGGCGCCGCTGTACGGGATTCCAAGCATCTCAAGCAAGGATGGCACATGCAGCTCCATGAAGGCATCGTTATTGAATCCCTCGTCGCAGAGGTTGAAAACAAACTCGGGCGGCTGTCCTCTCAGAAGGCTGACAAGAGAAGCGTGATTGTCGACAAACGTGAAGCGGTACTCGTTCAGCTCTGCCAGCACATCCTTGAGTCTCTGCACTGTGTCGATGTCCTCGGCGGTGAATCGCCCACCTCTCTTGATCGGGTCCGGCAACGAAGGGTCGCCCAGGAGCACTGTAATATCTTGCACTCGGGGACGTTTCCGAACAGTCCGATCGGCCTTCCGGGGGGCTTGGGCTGAGAGGTACAGGCGGCGAGCCATCATACCGAGATCCTGGTTGCGATCCGAACCAGCGAACAGCAGGCCGTGATCCCGAATCGATTCGAAGCCGGTCTGCTCCAGCAACGCCGTGATGCGCTCACGCGAGTACAGGCGCTCGGCGTAGAACTGGTCGGCGATCACTCCTCTCTCTGCGTGAACCACGACTTCCCGGGACACAAGCCGTTGGGAATCGCTCGCCAGAGCACGTTCCCGACACACGAAGTGGTTCTCGTCAATCCATTCCCATGAACGCGGCTCGAAGTGTTCACGCGCCCATTCGCCATCAACCACATCGAGCGCCAGGTGTCCGCGCGAGCGTAGCACGCGCAGAATTGCTCTCAATACTGCGACGTCGTCCTCTTCCCGCTCGAAGTAGCCAAACGAGTTACCCAGAACGACGACACAATCAAACGAGTTTGGCGGGAAGCGCAGCCTTCGCGCATCTCCCTCATGAAAGGTAGTGCTCAGGACGGCATGCGCGGCTCTTCGCCGAGCGAGTCGGATCAGGTAACGAGATCGATCCAGTCCGGAGACGTGCTTATAGCCCCGCCGGGCGAGTTCGAGTGTGTGGCGTCCCTGGCCGCAGCACAAGTCAAGGATTCGATCATTGCGCTCGATTCCTGTCGCCTTTGTCAGCAGATCCACCTCCTCGACGGTGTTCTCCTCTCGCTCAACTACATCTCCATCTGTCTTCAGGTAGAGTGAGTTGAAGAGGCTCTTCCACCAATCTGCCGGTAGATGGCGTTCGAGGTCAGATACCGGACCCAGAGTCCGTGGGGTTGCGGTTTGGATGGACATATACGCGTTTCCTTTGCTCAATGGCCAAGAGTTTATTCGAACCGTCTGCATCCGCGAGCATGTTGGCCCCTCACAGCATGGAGAACCGCTTTGCCCGCGCCGTAACGGGCCATGTAATCGCCGGACGACCGAGAACGCTTCGGCTTGAGCTTGCCACATCGTCCACATCATGGCCTCCGGTCAGGACGCCTCCGCAAGCCGGTCAGGCCGCTCCCCAAGGCGGATGAGCACATCAGCCCCGTTATCCTGGGGGGCAACCGGCGGAGCCGAACCGGCCGGCCCAAGCACACTTGCCCCATTGTTGCCGTGCGGGCCTTCACGTCGTGCGCCCATTCGCACGCAAGAGATGTCCGCAACGTCTCCCTCCATGCGCAGATGTACTGGCAAGGCGGGTGACGTAGAGCGTCGTGCGCCATGCCTGCCTCGCGGAGACGCCATGCCACCCTGAAGTTCCCAGGCCTGTCGTTCAAAAAGCGAATCAAAAAGCTCGCCCATGTTGCCCTGGATTCTCCCGCATAGCTGCTTTTCCTCGGACGTCTGCCAGTTAACAACCAAATGCCGCCAATCCTCAGGTCGATGCCGAATCTTGATGGAATGCGGCCCGAAGAACGCGAGGATGTCCTGGTCAGTGACGAACCCACCTTCGCCGTAGACTTCCAGATGAGGGATCTCATCGAGAAACGTCCTGCCGCATGCAATGTGGGCCAGGGTGGAGTGGTGTCCGTCGAATAGAACTCTCTCTCCACGTGTGCTCCGCGCGAGCTTTACGTTCGGCAGCCCACCGGCGTGCAGTATATCGTTCCCGGATCTTATCTTCTGGACCATGTCTTCTATCTGAAGAAGATCACGGATTCCATCGTGATTGTGGAGGTTTATCACGCTCCTTAAGGGAACCCTGTGGCCTATCCTTTGCGCCGTAGTAACGGCCCTCTGCAGAAGATCTTTCTCGAAAAACTCAACTGTCTTGTATACGTTTGTTTCTGTCGCCTCCACGGGAACGAGAGCGCTACACACTCCTTGCATGCCACGCGACTGCATTGCGATACTCGGCACAGTAGTGACAACGATATGATGCATACACCGGATTCTCGTTCGTCCCAGGACTCCCACTGAAATCGACTCCGCCAAGGCTTGAGAGATGCGTCGCCTCGGTGGCATGTGATCCCAGTTCGAGATACTCATCCAAGGGGACCGTCGTCGTTTGAGAGAAATCGGATCCCCTTCCGGATACGTCCTGGCCAACTCGCCGTAGGTGCCGATGGGTGTTGAACCTGCAGCCAAACCCAATACAGAGTCGGGCTTTCGAAGTGGCTGATGCGCGATCTCCTGAGCGGCAAGTTCACTCATCTCTTCGTATGCGTCTTTGATGCTGACTTCCATGCGCTGCCTCTGATTTCGTCGAAAAACGGAGTGGTGCCGCGCTCGACACACGCGGCGGCGTACAGGTACATGGCCGCAGACCATGTTTGCCAGTCTTGGCCACAAGGCTGACCGGTTGTGGCGTCGAACCACTCGTTGAACCCGTGGGACACCTTGTGATTGCGGGCTGGCCGGACGAGCTGCGTCAGATCGTTCAGCCTGATCTGCGCAACTTTCGGACGTCCGGCGGCGACGAGCGCTGCGATGTAGAATCCGCAGACGAATGGCCAGATGCCACCGTTGTGGTACTGGCCCGGTCGATTGAACTGCTCGTAGCGTGGCCGCCAGTCCGGGTCAACGGGCTGGACGTAGGGAAATAGGCAAGGCGGCGGAGGCAGTGCCAGCCTCCCGTCGCGCCGCAACGCCTCGCATTCTGCTTCGATCCAGCTCATCAGGTTCGTGGCGCGCCTCGGCGACGCCAGTCCGAAGAGGACGGCCAGGCTGTTTCCCAGAAGGTCGAACCGCTCGCTGTTGTGCACCTTGTAGGACCACATGGCATAGTAGGGCTTATGCCGAATGGCCAGACCCTCGTGGACGTGGCGGTGTCTGCGATCTGCGCGAACGTCGAAGCGGTGCATCGCCTTTTTGAGAGCCAGGGCATCATCTTCAAACCCGTATAGACGCAAGTATGCATAGACCAATGTGTTGACGTACAATCCGTATCCGAGCACCCACTGCTCATCGCGCCAGTCGCTGGTGGGCTGTTGGCCGACCATGATGAGATCGTCGGGGCTTTGGTAGCGCATCCACGTAAGGGCTGCATCTACGGCGTCATGAAGAAAGCTCGGCTCGCGACACGCGCGCCGAAACAGTGCGGCAACAATCAGAAACAATGGCGTGGTGTCGCTGGCGCCCACATCGTCGGGGTCATGTGCTAATGACGGCATGTGACCGTGGCGGGTCTGGTTGTTGGCCAACGCTTCAAGGACGTCGCGCAGCGTCTTGAGCAGCCCGTCATCTTCCGAGACCAAAACGCCGAGGGCCGAGATCATCCAATCGCGAGTGTATGGTTCGGGATAGCCCCAACCTGCGGTACGTGGGAGACCCTGGCAAGGACCGCGTGCGTTGTGTCGCAGAACGTCCAGGGCTGCGGCCTTGGCCTCCCGAATACTATTGCCATCATCGGTCTTCATGATCGGTCAGCTAATGGCCAGACGCCTTTGTACGATATCCACGAACTTCTTTGCGACAACGCGGTAATCGAAAAGCTCAACGGCGCGCTTGCGCCCCGCCTCCCCCATGCGCCTTCGTAAATCCGGATCCTTCATAAGATCCATGAGGTAATTGGCGACGTCGTGAACGCTTGCCCGATAGTCGGCGGTTCGAAAGTTCTCGAAAACAACACGGTGGGGTTCCTGGTACCCGGACTCCTCGCCCAGCATTGTCTCGCCGACACGAATCTCCTGTGCGACGGCGGCCAGAAACGAGGTTTCGCCGTGCACCATGGTGTCGAGCATGCCCATAGCCCGAATGCCGAGGACCGGCTTCCCGCACGCGTTGGCTTCGACTTGGATCATGCCAAAGCCCTCCAGCCGCGAAGGGGCAGCGTAGATGTCGCACGCGGCGAGCAAGTAGGGCATGAAGTTGCGCGATACCTGGTTCATCGTGTAGATAACGTTCTGGTCGATTCCCAACTGTGTCGCAAGCTGCATGTCCATGAGGTTTTGCTGTATCGTGCGCGGCTGCGGCCAGACTTTGCACACGTACTTCCAGGCCGGAGCCTTGGCGTCGTTGATCGCCAGGGCTTGCATGACCTCTTGAGCGCCTTTAGACGTTGCGTCTCCGCCGACCGTCAGAATCATGATCTGATCCGGGGCAACTCCGAGCAATTCCCGCACGGACGTCACCTTGGGGTCATTCGGCTCGCGAGGCGCGAAGTTGTCCGTGTCACATCCGACCGGAAGGACTTCGATGTTGTCGCCGTTGATGCCGTCGCGAACGTAGGTCTCCTTGACCCAGTCGGAGGTCACGAGAATCAGCGGAAGTGCGTTTAGGACCTCATGGTGGTTTGCGATATACCCATCGGCTACCAGCCACGGCACGGGCTGTACGCCGTAGCGTTGCGGATGAAGTATCAAGTCTGGGGTATGGCCCCAATATCCGACGCCAACCACACAGTCAGGTTCGAACCAGCGATAGTACCATTCCTTCTCCTGTGCCGACTCAGAATGAACCGCAAACGTCTCGACCCCCAGTTCCTTCAGACCACGGTACAGGAGGTCGCCTTGGGTTGCCAATCCTCCCGGCGACGGAGGGTACTCGTAGAGCACGAGGATCTTCACTGCAATACTCCATGTTCTTCAATCCATGCAATTGCATCTTGGGGATTGTCGAAGTTCCAAAACGCTTCCGCTCGTGGGCTTGTTCGTGCCTCCCAGCTTTCTGGGGGGAAACCGTAACACTTAGTGATCAGGTCGTGCTTTTGACGCCACACGGCCTCGCTCAGAGCTTCCTGCAGCGGTGCACCGGGGATGGAACGTGGAAGATACGCGCGCCCGCCGTCCTCGAAGGCGAAGATCAGAAGTGACTTGCACTGGATCGTCCCCTTTTCCCAGAGCTTTACAACCGCGCGACAGGTCTCTTCGTGCCTTCGGTGTCTTGTGTATTCACCTCGAGGCCCATGCGTCATCACGAGGTCGAACGACTCGTCGGGGAGCAACGGACTAATGGCAAGCTCGACCTCGTTGTCACCTAGGGGGCGCTGCTCCGGACCGTCGTCAAGGTCAGCCAATGCCCCTGAGGCGTTCAGGTGTGCAAGCGCGCGAGAGAACTTGGTGGCTCGATCTTGATCGCTCCCGCGGCACAAGGCGATAATGTGCCACGACCAGCGGCGCCTCGTGATGATCGTGCCACCGGCCCAGAGCGTCTCGTCGTCGGGATGCGCCACAACGACCAGGGCACGCTGGTCACTGGCAGGATTGAGAATGTTCACCGTGTCAACACGCACCATCCGAACCCGCCTACTC
>JBARRC010000525.1:0-4474 GCA_049644045.1 Phycisphaerae bacterium | reverse complement strand
GTGTGTTTGACTTCGTCGCCCTCCTTTCGAGTGGAGTGGTCAACATCCCAGCCGCTTGCTGCCGACGGCATGGCATCGCCCTGGAATAACTCCTCCTCGGAGCCTTCGTATTCAAGCTCAATGATGACCGCCCCGTCCGGGGCAACCGTGATGGTCTCCTCGCGCTCGACGCAACTCATACACACCGATAATGTCAGTACTGCGACAGCGGCATAGGTTCTCAGGCGGTTTTGAAACATGATCGGGTCCTCCCTTGTTGTTGTTGTTGGGTTCTCACCTGTATGGACGAAGCACGTGGTTGTTTGGACGACAGAATAATCCTGGCGGTCAACCCAAATGGGTGTGCGCGAAGGTGTAACACCGACCAGAGCTCGGAGCGCAAGCGATGGGTTTGCATACCCCGCGCTTGCCCAGGAGACATAGAGTTGCTGGAAAATCAAGCGAGAATGCCGTTTTTAGGATCAAGTGGGCAATTCGCCACAGAAAACAGATGAACTCTACTTTATTTTCTAGTTTTTTATCTTGCCTCGCCTGGAAATGTGAGGTATATTATCGGTGGCTATCGGGTAGATGCCGGAAGTGACTTCCGGTGTGTACCAGCACATCGACCACGGGCGGCCTGCCAATCGACATGTTGGACTGGGAATCGAATCGTAACAGGGAGAAGCATCATGGTCAGAACACGATCCAATTCTGGTTGTTTTCCTTTTGCAGGAGTGTTGAGGGGAGCGAAGCGAGTCCTCCGGTTGCCCCTCGAGTCGGCGTTGGCAGTCGCGGCGGCCACGGCGATGATCGTCTGTGCTCAGGCGGCTTCGGCGTCCATGGCTGCCAGTGTGGCGCCGGCGGCGCCGGCTCACGCGGCGGAGCGAGCAGACGGGGTTATTGAGCAAGGAACCGATACCGACGTGCAAGCCGTCAAGCAGATGGGGTACGCTCGCGGCGACCCCCGTGGAGCGAGCCTGGATCCCGCGCTTGTGGGCGCAATGCTGTCTCGCAGCGTCGCTGGGACCGATCCAACGGAGGAGCAGGCCGAGCTTCTCGCCTCCGACGGTGCTGCGGGTGACTGGTTCGGATACTCGGTGGCGATCGACGGCAACACTGCTGTGATCGGGGCACGCGAGGACAGCAATGTCTTCAACTGGGCCGGCGCGGCGTACGTCTTCCGCTTCGACGGCTCATGCTGGGTCGAGCAGGCCAAGCTGCAAGCCTCCGACCCCCATATTGCTTCCGAGTTCGGGTGGTCCGTGGCTATCTCCGGCGACACGATCGTGGTTGGGGTGCCCGCGCAGGACACCCTGGGCGCGGCGTACGTGTTCGTAGAACCGGCGGGCGGTTGGAACTCTGTCGCGTCGCCGATCCTGGAGGATGCCATTCTGCTGGCCTCCGACCGGGCGCCGGGTGACAGCTTGGGCTGCTCCGTGGCCATCGCCGGCGACCACGTCTTGGTTGGGGCTGCCTGGGACGACAACCCGAACGGCAACGGCGCCGGCGCGGTGTACTACTACCAAGAGCCGCCGGGCGGCTGGGATTCCGTCCCGTCGCCGATCTTCGAGACCCAGAAGCTGCTGGCCTCCGACGGGGCGACGGATGACGGCTTCGGCATTTCGGTGGCAATGTCCGGCTGGTTCATGGGCTACAGCGCCATAATCGGGGCGGACGGGGACGACGACGACGGCAGCAACGCCGGCGCGGCGTACGTGTTCTGGTACGACGGCGCGCTCCCGGCCTGGGTTCAGCAAGACAAGCTCCTGGCCGGTGCTGACGGTGCCCCGGGTGACAACTTCGGCGACTCGGTGGCCATCTACGGTGTGCCACTCGACGCCTTGGCCGTAATTGGGGCGCCGTTCGACGACGACCCGGTTCAGGGTCAGAACTCCGGTTCGGCGTACGTGTTTTACAAATCTCCGTTCGTGCCGGGATGGTCCAAGGTAGCCAAGCTGCTGGCCTCCGACGGCGCGGCTAGCGACTATTTCGGCGCCTCCGTGGGTCTCTCCGGCACCAGTACTGCCGTGATCGGGGCATCCATGGACGACGACAACGGCAGCAACTCCGGGTCGGCGTACGTCTTCCGCGTTTCGAGTTTGGCCGGCGGGTGTTTTGAGGTAGCCAAACTGCTGGCCTCCGACGGTGCGGCGGGGGACCACTTCGGCGGCTCCGTGGCGATCTCCGGAGACACCGCTGTGGTCGGGGCCTGGGATCACGGGCACTACTATCTCAGCGCTGGCGCGGCGTACGTGTTCGCCCCGGAGGCGGTGCCTGATTGGTTTGAAGACTTCGATTCCTATGCCCTCGGGAGCGGAATGCATGGCCAAGGGGGATGGAAGGGCTGGGACAATAACCCGGCCGGGGATGCGTACGTGGCCAATGCCCAGGCACTCAGTGCCCCCCACTCGGTGGACATTGCGGGGAACTCGGACCTGGTGCATCTGTACTGCGGGCACACCTCGGGGGACTGGACGTACACCGCCTGGATGTACGTGCCGGGCAACTTCCAATCGGGTGGCACGACGGACAGGGGTTCGTACTTCATCCTGCTGAACACCTACAACGACGGAGGGCCCTACAACTGGTCGGTTCAGCTCCACGCCGACTCGGACACAAATACGTTCATACGCGATGGCGTTAGCCCAACGAGTCTACCGCTCATCACCGACCGATGGGTGAAAGTGGAAGTTGATATCGACGTCGACCCAGGCGGCGACTTGTACCGGGTCTTCTACGGCGGGTTTGAACTGGGAACCGCGGAGTCCTGGACGGCGGGCGTGTTCGGCGGGGGCGGCGGCGTGCTGGACATCGCCGCCGTCGATCTGTTCGCCAACGGCTCTACATCGGTCTACTGGGATGACCTGTCGCTGAAGCCCGGCCCCCCACCCCGAGATCGGGTGGTCTGCGAACCGCAGCCGCCCAATCATCCGCCCACCTACTGGTACGACGTGACGCCGGACCTCTTCGGCCGCTGTGACTTCCACGTGCGGGTCTACGATGCCAATCCGGCCAACTATACGTCGTGGAACATCACCCCGTGGCCGGGTACGTTTCCGACGACGTGGGTGTTTGCGGTTCACCAGGTGGGAAGCGAGTGGTGGGCTTCCTGGTGGGACAGCGACCCGGGTTGCCCCAACGCCTTCTTCATCCCCACCCGCTTCCAGTTTACCAACAACAACCCGAGCACGTGGGGGAAATGGACCACCACGACCTCGAACACGAGGGCTCCCTATTTGGGCGTTGTCGATTCCTCGGACAACCATCCCGCCGCACCCGACGGAGAAGGCTATCGAGTCCACGTGCCTCAGGCCCCGCCGCCGAAATGGATCCAGCCGCCGATGTACAACGCTGCCTCCCAGCACCCCGAGTGCTTCTGGGGTTGGGATAGCCAGTCGGTGTACGACTGGGCCGTGATTGTGGCCGATGACTTCCCTTGCGACGACGAGAAGCCCATCACCGACATTCACTGGTGGGGTTCGTACTCCGGGTGGGAGTTCCCGGAACCACCACCGCTGCCTAACGCGCCCATCGCGTTCCACATCGGGCTTTGGACGAACGTGCCGGCCGGTGTCGATGAATCTTTTAGTCATCCGGGTACGATGATCAAGGAATGGACCCCTCCGATAGGGGAGTTGAACGAGACCCTCGTCGGATGCGACTTCCATAATGACTGGCCTTCCGTCTACGATTACTGCTACCGCTACGACTTCATCATTCCCGAGGTCGAGTGGTTCCATCAGGAGCCTGCCTGTTCGATCTACTGGATCAGCATCGCAGCCATATACCCTGAGCCTGATCCCGGGGCGTTCGAGTGGGGTTGGAAGACGCGCGAGCACTACTTCGAGGACGATGCGGTGCAGATGTTCTGGCCCTCGCCAACTGCTCCGGTCCTCGGTAACGCGTATGTAACGGGGGGCGGCGTTCCCATCGAACGCCCGGCGGGCGTCTCTTGGGACATGGCCTTTGTCCTGACGACCGAATGTCCTTCCTCCAATCCACCGCTGCCGGAGACGCCGGTCGTGGTGCCTAAGAACCGGTACCTCTCGTTCATCCCGCAAAACCCCGGCCAGCAGACGGCGCTGCGCGTGACGCTGACAAGCAGTGCGCTATTCCCGGCTGACGTGGGCATGCAGTGGTGGGTCGGTTCGCCCGGACCCGTCTCCGAAAAGGCCGCGAGTGCGGGATCCGACCCGCCCGACTTCATGGCGGCCGAGCTCCAGAACACGTGGCACTGCATGGATTGGAGTATCGTGGGGCTCCTCGACGTGTCCGGTTGCGAGATCGTTCCGAGCGCGACCTATGACGTCCAGGCCATTGACTGCACGTGTAATCCTTCTATCGCGGCGAACTACTCGGCGCCGTTGGCGATCACCACGAGCCTGTGGGGCGACGTGGTCGGGGAGTACTACACGAATCCGGCCAATTGCATGGTCATGCCGAGCGGCTACGTGGATTGCTGGAGCCCGCCCAACGGGGTTGTCAATTTCGA
>JBARRC010000524.1:0-1521 GCA_049644045.1 Phycisphaerae bacterium | reverse complement strand
AGAGCGGCCTGGGAATGCAACTCGCCGAGGAACTCGTGCGAAACCACGGCTCCCGGGTCGAGCCGATCACGATGACCGCGCCGGTCAAGGAGTCGCTGGCCTCGCGCATCCTGGCCGCCTTCCAGCGCGGCGATGTCAGCATTCCCGACCACCGGCCGCTGATCGACGACTTGCACTCGATCCAGCGGACCGTGACGCTCTCCGGCAATGTGCGGTACGCCGCTCCTCGCGAAGCGGGCAGTCATGCCGACCGCTGGACGGCGCTCGCCCTCGCCCTCCACGCCGCCGGCCCGGCTCCGGGGGAGCCGATCATAATCTCGTTGCCCCCAGGCCCCCCCTCAAGACGCGAACAGTTGAGACTGTGGTAGTAGGTTCAACGTCCAACCCCGACTCTCGCATCACCGTGGAGGACTCAGAGTACTGGCACTGGGAGCACTGCGGCGAAAATTCGCGATGACGGATCGGGGTGCGGTTTGGATGGAGTCGTCAACGTACATCCAGGGGATGGCCCGCTCAAGTTCCAGGTTTGAGTTCTTGGGGCTAACGGCCAGCGACGATCTGCGGCCCACAGGTGACAACGCCCCACTCCCGCCACCGGCCTGCGCCGCGGGCCGTCAGCTCCACCGCAATGTTAGGCCGCTGGTGGTCATTGACGCGCCCACGCCGGAGCCACGGCCAACAAGAGCTTACCGGCGAAGTTGATGGCGGATACTGTGCCGGTCCTTAGGGATGCTATGAGTGGTCGCATTTCACGTGCCCGCTGCTGTCCTTCGATCTTCCTCCGGAGTGATGCGATCTGGCCCCGAGGTGTCTCCTCCGACTCGGCGCTGTCCTGAATCATTGAAAACAGATCCGCAAAAGCATCCTCGATGGCATTCGGATCGTCTTGAAACAAGGACTCGTCTAGGGGCAAATATGCGCCATCACCAAAACTCTCGCCGTCAGCCGCAAGGCAAAACACCAACACTCCAGGTAGCTGATTCGGCCGAATTCGGAAAGATGCCGCCACCGCTGGTCCTGGATTACGCGTGGCGTGCGCACCCAGTTCGTCAGGCGTGAAGAGGAATATGAACGTCTGTGAAGCCCCGGCGAGCTCATCAAGATACGTGAAACGCTCTTGTACGAAGCGTGCAACTGCTTCCTGGCCTCCACTGCTATCGTAAAGCAGAAAGAGAAGGATGTTCCGTGAGTGCTTCAGACGGTTGAACTTTTCTTCGAAGTCCTGGTAACCGAATATCTGTACAGACATCACCAGTTCTCCTTGCCTATTTGTCCGAGCCGTTGGGTGGCACAGGTTTGCCGGAAATTATGGCAGGCGCCTCGCTTTGTCAATCCTGCTCTTGAGACCGCATTTCATACGGCCTAGTGGATCAAACATTCCGTAAGGAGTTACTTCCTTGCTGGAGCTACGCCCCCGAGGTAAGTCCTGAGTTACGCTTTGTACGAAAAGCGTAGCTCAAGAATGAAGAAGGAGGTCGTGGAAATGGCAAGGGAAACGAGTCGGTGTCGCCAGTCTCAGAC
>JBARRC010000523.1:0-4941 GCA_049644045.1 Phycisphaerae bacterium | reverse complement strand
GGCTACCTTTGCTCTCGGTGTTCCACTCTAGGGCGTACCGCTGCAAAAAGGCATCTACATTGAGCCGAAAACACTGTCCTTTCAGGGATCTGATCTGTTCCTCAACAAGATTCGCGTGCCGTGAGCGACTCTGGGTTACGAGCAGGATCATCCCGTCACCATGATATCATCCGTTTCGTCGTCTCTCTCGTCGTTGCAACTATTGGTGCACGTCCTGCTCGGCCAACTTCCTACGATCAAAGCCGTGTTGGCTTCATCTGCTGGAGTCCAGCTCCATTCATTAACCGGTGGAATCTGGTCGTTATTGCAGACCTCGGCGAACTGCGCACCGAACGGTTGGGTCTTGTTGGACATCACGATCTCCTTACTGCACGAGACTCAACTACGCAACTAGACCGGCATCGAGTTCCCGCCGGATACCAAAGACACTCGACGAAGTCAAGCATCCGGATGCTCCTTGGCCGAGCCCCTCCTGAACCATCTCGCCGAGACATGCCGCTCGGTTAAAGTATGAGTGTAGCAGACCGCTCGGAGCTTCCGCACGCAGCCGGGACGATGGTCCAGACCGAAGCGCATAAGAGGAAATCGGGGGACACCAAAATCGGGGCAAAATCGGGGGACCAAAATCCAAAACGGGGGAAAATCGGGGGAAGGAAAATCGGGGGACACCATACCTATTTCCTGCCCATGCGTATCCGAGACACGGCTTTCCTCTTTCGTCCCGGCCTGCGTGGTCGCAGGGTGCGACCCAGGCGCCGCTCGAGCTTGATCAATCGGGGATCAATCGGGGGGGACAATCCAATCAATCGAAAATCGAGGGACACCGCACCAATTTCCTGGGCGTGACCCAGGTTGGGATTGCCAGTCGGTCCCAATAGGCATTCGCGGGAAGTACGGAGACAAACTCGTAGCAGAGGAACTCACGCGCAGGAACGTCACTCTCCACGACACGATCACAGCGTTCGGCGAGAACCTTGGATGGAAGGGCAACGTCGCGAACGTCCGGCTGCCCAACGACCCTCGATTCGCCGCCTTCGCAGCAGCTCTTTCAGGTGCTGACGCGTCGGAGCGAGAGAGGATAGCGGACTATATGTGCGCCCGATTCGCCGACTCTCGTCGCGAAATGAAGCTGCTCCCCCCCGTGGGTGACGACGTACTGACATTCGCCAAAGCGAAGCAGCTCTTCACTCGGCTCCTTGGACTATCGACGGAGGGCCACGCTCAGCAGTTCCTCATCGCCGCTATGCCGTTCGTGCATAGACGGAGGTACGGGATCGAGATCAACACCCACCATCCCCATGCTTCTGACAAGTACGATGAAACGGCCGGAGATATTGAGGAGATTCACGATGGTCGGGTTGTTCGGGCCTACGAAGTAACGGTCCGAACGGACTGGAAGAACCGGCTTTCAGTGTTTAGAGCCAAGATGGACAAATGGGGGTTTCCCAAGTACGTGGTCATCGCAGGCGGCGTGAACGTCGACGACTACCTTGGACAGCCAAGGCTGTGCGGGCGAATGGAGTTCCAGGACGCATATCGAGCAATTGTGGATGAGTGGCTGGACGAGTGAACACATGACAGCGAAGCATCTTAGTGGACCGTATATCACGTGAACAACGAAGCGCGGTGATGTCTCAGATACGGTCGGAGAACACTGGCCCCGAGATGAGGGTTCGGAGCGCGCTTCACCGCTTGGGGTACAGGTATCGGCTGCATCGAAGGGACTTGCCGGGCAACCCCGATCTGGTCTTCCCTTCCAGGCGGAAGATCATCTTCGTTCATGGGTGCTTTTGGCACAGGCATACGTGCTATGACGGTCGCAAGGTGCCGAAGTCGCGGAGGGGCTACTGGATTCCCAAGCTCGAACGGAATGCCCAGCGTGATCGGACCAACAAGCGGCGGCTTCGTGCAGGAGGATGGCAGGCCTTCGTTGCATGGGAGTGTCAGACCCGTGACGCCAGACTCCCGCGTCTGCTGGAACGAATGATCGCTTTTCTCGAACGCGACTGAGCAACCTCTGGGCTGACGAGTGACCCAGCCGCGTAGGGTGCGTCCCGGACGCACCTTCTCCTCGTGACCCACGTCAAGCCGGGCCGGGAGGATGAGATCCTATCGGCGATGAAAGGCTACAAGGACTACGGCGTGGCCTTCGCCCGGAGTTTGATCCTGAAGACGCCGCCCGCGCTACGCGAAGGACGGCGTGTTGCGGAGAGGATACGCACTTTCAGGCGAGCACGGGGAGTGGTACAAGTCACAGCACGTAATCACCCAGACCTTTGGAGAGGGGGTTTCTGATGGAACCGATCTACCTTGATTACAACGCAACGACACCGCTGGACCCGGCCGTCGCTCAGGCCATGCGGCCCTACCTCGATACTCACTTCGGCAATCCGTCGAGTAGCCACGTCTACGGGGCGCGGACCAAAAAGGCGGTTGAATCCGCGCGGCGGCAGGTCGCGGAGATGTTGGGGGCACGCCCCGATGAGATCGTCTTCACCAGCGGCGGCTCCGAGTCGAACAACCTTGCCATCCGCGGCGTCGCTGAAGCTCTGCGCGACAGAGGCAACCACATCATCACGTCCGCTGTCGAGCATCCGGCCGTGATCGAAGTCTGCCGGTATCTCGAATCCCAGGGATTCCGCCTTTCCGTCGTGCCGGTAGATGAAACCGGCCTCGTGGACCCCGCCGACGTTGAAAAGGCTCTTACGCCGGCGACCATCCTCATCACCGTCATGCACGCCAACAATGAGGTCGGTACGATCCAACCCATCCGAGAGATCGCCGACATCGCCAAGCGGCACGGGATCCTGATGCACACGGACGCCGCCCAGTCTGTCGGCAAGATCCGTGTGAAAACCGACGAACTTGGCGTAGATCTTCTCTCCGTGGCCGGTCACAAGTTCTACGCCCCCAAGGGAATCGGTGCGCTTTACATACGGACCGGCGTTAAGCCCGAGAAGCTCATCTTCGGTGCCGACCACGAGCGGGGTTGGCGCGCCGGCACGGAAAACGTGCTCGAAATCGTGGGACTCGGCAAGGCCTGCGAACTGGTGAATGAGCAGCTCGACCAACGCGCGGAGCACATGAAGAAGCTACGCGACAGGTTGCACGATGGAATCGTGGCCAGGATTCGCGACGTGCGTCTGAACGGTCACTCCGAGCTACGTCTGCCCAACACGCTGAGCTTGTGTTTTCGCGGCATCGAGGCGAATGCCATCCTCTCGGAATTGACCGAAGTCGCCGCTTCGGCGGGCGCGGCCTGCCACGCCGACGAGGTGGTGATGTCGGACACGCTCAAGGCAATGAACGTTCCGGTGGACTACGCGATGGGCACCGTTCGGTTTTCCACCGGCGCGCTGCTCACCGAAGCGGAGGTGGACCGGGCCGTCGAGGCGGTCACCGACGTGGTTGCAAGACTCAGGCCGGAGGGCGCAGAGGTCATCTGTGAGGTCGCGAGCGATGAAAAGGTGAAACTCACCCGCTTCACAAGCGGCCTTGGATGCGCCTGCAAACTACGTCCGCAGGCGCTCGAGAGAGTCCTGGCCAGCCTGCCGCCGCTGGACTACAATCCGAACGTGCTGGTCGGCACCGACACCTTTGACGACGCGGCGGTCTACAGGCTTTCGGACGATAGCGCCGTCGTCGGAACCGTCGATTTTTTCACCCCGGTCGTTGATGATCCGTTCAACTTCGGCGCTATCGCCGCAGCGAACTCATTGAGCGACATCTACGCGATGGGGGCCAAACCGCTTTTCGCCCTCAGCATCGTGGGTTTCCCATCCAACCGCCTGCCGCTGAGCGTGCTGGAGGATATCCTGCGTGGCGGCCGTGAAGTCGCGGACCGCGCCGGGATCCCCATCCTCGGCGGCCACACCGTGGACGACCCCGAGCCCAAGTTCGGATTGGTTGTGATCGGCCTGGTTCACCCGGACAAGATGTGGACGAACGTCGGAGCCCGCCCCGGCGACGCGCTCATCCTCACCAAGCCGCTCGGGCTGGGCATCATGACCACCGCACTCAAGGCAGGCCTGCTGGATGAAGCCGGCGAGGAGCGGATTCAGAACATCATGATGACGCTGAACAAGACGGCGGCCGACGTTCTGCGCAACTTCGAGGTTCACGCCTGCACGGATGTGACCGGCTTCGGGCTTCTCGGCCACCTCCGTGAGATGTCGGCCGGCAGCGGCGTGGACGTTGAGGTCGACAACCGCGCCTTGCCGATCATCGACGGTGCCACGGACCTCGCCACCGGGGGAACGGTCCCCGGCGGAACGCTCAACAACAAATCGTACGTTGAGCCCCACGTAACCTGGGGCGGCGGCGTCTCGGAAACAGACCGGATTCTGGCTTGCGACGCCCAGACATCGGGCGGTCTGCTGGCCGCGGTTGCGAGTGAAGCAGCCGACGGCGCGGTCCGGGCGTTGCACGACGCCGGCGTCGAATCCGCCACGGTCATCGGCCGGTTCATCCGCGAGGGATCGGGCCGCATCGCGGTTCGTTGATTAGCCTCTAATGGCGAGGAGATTCAAGATCAAGCACGGTGCCCGAAACGAATTCGTCGGCGAAATCGTCGAAATCAGAAAGGGCCAACTCATGTGCCAGGTCACGCTGAAGGTCCCCGCCGAATCCAACATCGTCTCGGTGACGACCGGCTCAGTCTCTTCGGGGATGTCTTCGATCCATCGCGCACGTTTCCGCTGTAGCGCCACGCCTTGTGCGTGGCGCACACCGCCCGGTGTTGGACTGTGGCGCCGCCCACGAGATGTTGTCATATGGTAAGAAGGTAGGGGCGGCGCTACACCCCTTGCGACGTTGAGGGAGAGGGCTGTTGTGTTTCGCACTGCCCGTGCAGGGTGGCGATCACGGCGTCTTGTTCGGCGATGTCCGGTCCTCGGGCAGGGGCCGTGAATCGGTTAGAATTACGCTGTAGTGGAGCAAAGG
>JBARRC010000522.1:0-4763 GCA_049644045.1 Phycisphaerae bacterium | reverse complement strand
TTTCTATGGGTCCTTTGCGGAGCGGGTCGGGGCGTGGGCAAGACCTACTTGGCGCAGAGACTATGCGAGGTCTTACCGAATGCGGTATACGCTAAGCACGGCTGTGGCAGGATGGACCCTGGCAAACCGGTCAACTTCTTCGGAACGGAAGAGGAATTGGCCTCTTTCGTCGATGCGTGTCGTAACGTGTACGAACACGCCGTTGTGGAATCCAACGCGTGGGCTCGCGAAGAACGCGGTGATGTCATCGTCTTTATCGAGGGTATTCCCGGCCAAACCGACTACCGCGACGATGTCGATCTTCTCCGATCCGTGTCGCATCTACACGTCAGCCCGAGCGCCTCGATCCACGAATGGAGGAGGGTCCTGCAGCGTAGACTGCCGCCCGCCTTATTACGCGAGGCGGTGTGCGACGTGTTGGCAAAATCCGCCATGATTACGCTCCACCAGGCGTTTGAGATCGTGGATGAAACGCTCGCCGATGCGCGGGTGGACGGCGAGACAATCCCCGTTCGCAGCGCCCTTGGGCGTGTGCTGTACTCCGAGCAGGTCTCCCGTCTCGATCTTCCCCCCTTCGACAAATCGGCGATGGATGGGTACGCCGTCCCGGCGGACGACATCCGCGACGAGTATCGCCTGCTGGAGACGATCGCGGCTGGAGAGACGGGTAGGGCGCAGCTTGCACCGGGGTGCGCCGTAAAGGTCATGACGGGTGCGGCGGTGCCCGAGGGAACGGGCCGGGTCATCAAGGTCGAGGACACCGAATCGCACAACGGCCTCGTGCACGTCCGCCGGCATGATAGCGCGTCGAACGTATGCAGGAAGGCGGAGGACATACGCCGCGGACAGACGGTCCTGGCCGCCGGCACCACCCTTGGTGCTCTCGAAATCGCGAATCTGATCGCCTGCGGGATCATCGAGGTCGAGGTCGCACGCCGCGTGCGGATCGCAATCATTTCAACCGGCGACGAACTGGTGGATTCCCCGGCGCTTTTGACGTCGGGGAAAATCATGGACTGCAACGGGCCGTTGCTGGCGGGATTATCCAAGGAGTTCGGCCTGGTCGTGATGAGCGAAGCGTGCCTGCCCGACGACAGGGGTGCCACGGTGGAAGGGATTCGCACCGCGCTTGAATGCGCCGACATCGTCGCGTTGTCCGGCGGCGTGTCAGCCGGTGATTTCGATCATGTCGGCGAGGCCCTCACCGACGCGGGCCTGAACGTGCACTTTTCGCGCGTTGCCGTCAAACCAGGCCTCCCGATGACCTATGCCTCTAAAGACGAGCGGGCGGTGTTCGGCCTACCCGGCAACCCCGTGACCGCGTATCTGATGTTTCACCTTTTCGTGCTGCGCGCGGTGGCGTTGCTGACCGGGGCTCGCCCGCGCGAGCGTGAGTACACGTTGCGGCTCGGATTCGATTTCAAGCGCCGCAAGACGTACCGGATCGAATATGTCCCCTGCCGACTTAACCGAGAGGCCGTGATCGAGCCGGTTGATCTTCACGGGCCGGCGCACCTGGCGGCGCTCCTCGATGTGGATGGTTTCTTCATTGTTCCGAAAGGCACGGCCGAGCTGAGCGCCGGCGACGAGGTCACGTTTGTTTCGATTGCAAGGGCGCCAAGCTTATGAAGAAGAGCGCCGGTTTTTTGGACGGCACAGTAAACATCCAACCTCCGGCTGATGCGACAGCCGAGGTGAACAAAGTAGTCCGTCGTGTTGAGCCTCTGCGGATTTCCACGAACGGCGAGCCGCCGGTCCGCGATTGCTGTGACGTGGTGGTCGAGGAACTCCTTACCATCATGGTCGAGGGCGTCGGGAACTTCACGCTCATGTGCACGCCCTGTGATGTCAAGGCCCTGGCTGTCGGCTTTGCGTTCTCGGAGGGAATGATTTCCTCCATCAACGATGTCATAGAATTCTCCTATGGACCGGATCAGCACGTGATCGGCATGCGTCTGGAGGAACCGGCACAGAGCGTTTCGGGCCGGAGTCTGATCGTGACCAGTTCGTCCGGCCTGTGCGGGAGCCGGAACATCGACAGGGTCATCACCGGTCAGATCACCAGCGGGGATTCGCTTCGGATACCCGCCTCGCTCCTGCGGGAGGTCGCCGAAGAGATGCACGTGCGCCAGGGCCTGTTCGTGCAGACCGGCGGAACGCATGCCGCGGGAATCTTCACCGCGGACGGCGAAATGATCGCCTTTGGAGAAGATATTGGTCGTCACAATGCCCTGGACAAGGCGGTCGGCAAGTGTCTGATGCAGGATCTGTCGTCGGCCGGCTGTGGGATCGTACTCTCGGGACGCGTGAGCCTGGAATTGATCGCCAAAGCCGCCCGGGCGGGCATCGAGATCGTCGCGGCCGTCTCGGCACCATCTTCGCTGGCTATCCAGGCGGCGGAGCAATGTAACATTACGCTCTGCGGTTTCGTGCGCGGACAGCGCGCCACGGTCTACACGCATCCGCAGAGAATCGAGGAGCTTTCGAGCTTGTGACAAAACCGGATGTGGGACAGGGTGCGCGACACGATTGGCGAGTGGTTTCTCGTCTTCGCTGGGCCGAGAATCCTCCTCATGTTCAAGCCGGCTTCACGCTTGCGGAGCTGCTGGTGGCCATCACCATCATCGCACTGCTCCTGTCGCTGCTTGTCCCGGCGCTGGGCCGCGCCCGCGACCAGACCCGGCTGACGCTCTGCCGGTCGCACCTTCGCAATGTCGGCATCGGGGCACTGTTGTACGCGGATGCCAACAACTCGTACCTGCCGGTGGACCGAAAGCTCGACAACCCCCACACCGAGCTGATCGCCGCATTGAACGAAGAGCAATATGTGGTGGACCCTGAGAACTATTATTGTCCGAGCATGACCGAACCCGAGCTGGAGTATTCCGAAGAGAACCTGGCTGCGGGCCTCATCAGCTACTTCTACTTTGGCTGCCGTGAGGCCACCTCCAACTACCGCATCAGTACTTTTCTACGTTGGGAGACTGCCTGGCCCCGGCTGTTGCGCGATACGATGGATCCGCAGACCTGGGTCATGAGCGACGCCTGGTTCAGTGGCAAGCCGACCGCTCACCGGTTCTACAAGAAAGGCGTTAACTACCTCGTGCTCGGTGGCTCGGTCCACATGATCGAACGGAGCCCGCGCCGCGAGTTCAAATAAAGGTATCCCCATGCCCACAATCCTGATCGGCATCGACGACACCGACAACGAAAGCAGCCGGGGTACCGGCCACCTGGCCCGTCAGCTCTACAAGGAGTGCGAAAAGCGAGGCTTGCAGCCGTTTGGCGTCACGCGACATCAGTTTCTTCTCGATCCCCGCATCCCGTATACATCGCACAACAGTGGCGCCTGCGTCGCCGTCATAGCCGCGGACGACGCCGAATCTGTCGCGTTCGCGTTCGACTTCGTCGCCGAGCGCGCGGCGCCCGGTTCCGACCCCGGGGTTTGCATCGCGGACACAGAATCCGTACTGGCTCCGGTTGCGGACTTTGCCATCGCCGCCACGCAGCGCGTGCTGAACATCGAGGACGCTTTGCTGCTGGGCGAATCAGCCGGGATCGCGTTGCGCGCCCTCCGCAAACCCGGGCAGGGTGTGATCGGGGCGCTGGGCTCGGTCGGTTTGCGTGCCAGCGGCAGTGAGGGCCGGTTTATCGAGCTGCCAGGGTTGCGCGAGCTTAATGGCCGCGTGGATGCGCAGGCTTTCGCTTGTTTGGGGATTACGCTAGATTATCGACCGGCGGATCACAGACCTTCGCCGGGGGATTCGTATGACACGTTGGATTGGATTCGACCTCGATTGGTAAGCGGCAAGCCTGTCTTGCCCGTGGAATGGAGCGAACGACGTGATGCTTGGGTTCCTGTCGACCGAAAACGTAGCCGACCGCTCGAATAGGCTCCTGGCCGGCGAGCAATGGCGGATGCTGCTGGCAACCGGCGCCGTCGGTGTTCTGGCTGGGTTGTTCATGGCTCATGTTCGCCTGCACCTGGGGTTGCCCGGGCACAAAGCCCTCTTCTGGATGATCCCGGTCATCGCCGCGCGCCTCGCCTTCCGCTCACCGGCCGGGGCCACGATAGGAGCGCTGGCCGCGTCTTTCACGACACTCGGCATCGGCGGTCACCTCGCCGGCGGACTCGCGCACCTGCCACTCGTCGGTCTGGCCGGCATTATGCTGGATGTGACGATTGGTCTCGCCGAGCGCCGCGCTCTCGCCGTGGGTTGGATGATTCCCTTGCTCGGTTGTGCAGGTCTGCTGGCTAACCTGGTGTGCTTTCTCAAACGAGTCTTTCCGCCTTCATCGTTCAAGCTGCACGTGTTCTGGGGTTACTCCGGCCCTTGGGGCAGCCTAGTCTCATATGCCTTCTTCGGCCTGCTGGCCGGGCTGATCGGCGCGACGCTCGGCTGCATTCTCCTGCGGCGCAAAAGGACCCGCGCATAATACGAATCTACGCTGCTGACACGGATCAGGTGACATCAGTGCCATTCGGGACATCATACCTATTTCTTGACACACTCGGCGTGGTGGTTTGAGGTGTAGGCATGGCGCGAGTCGCACGAGTTGTCGCTCGCGGAATTCCCCATCATGTCACGCAACGCGGTAATCGCAGATGACCGCGCGCTATCCCGCAACATCTGATTCGAGCCGGGAGCGCGAGCGACCGGTCAATGACCCGTGCTTGCGTTTGGGGCTCGGAGGCAGTGCCCCATCCTTCGCCCCCAGTATGCGTACATCATCATACCAACGCGTGGGGCGAAGGGTGGGGG
>JBARRC010000521.1:0-7621 GCA_049644045.1 Phycisphaerae bacterium | reverse complement strand
CCCTCAATGTATCTTCCCGTCCTTCAGGATTCCAGGCTGTACGAGTTTCTTTTTAACGTCGACCAGGACCTGGCCTGTGAGGCCCGGCGGTCGAAGTGCCGGTTCTGCGGGGCTGTGCTGCACAGCGTCTGCTACGCCCGGAAGCCGCGGGGCCTGCCCGCAGGCGTTCATCCGGGGCCGGCGCACCGTATTCGCTTCAGCTTCTGCTGCAGCGCCGATGGCTGTCGCCGGTGACACACGCCGCCGTCAGTGCGGTTCCTGGGCCCGAAGGTGTACCTCGGCGTGATGGTCGCGATGCTCACGACCATGCGTCAGGGGCCCACGCCGCGGAGTGCCAAACACCCAAGACCGCGAAGCCACTCTGGCGCAAGGAGTCCTCGATGCCCTTGAGCATCAGCCGGCCATGAGCCGCCAGGCGCTACGTGACAAGCTGGCCGTGAAAAATGAGCGCCTGGGCCGCGTGCTGGTTGAGCTCGAACGCGAAGGCCGCAGCGAGCCGTAGCCGAGCCTGTTCGCTACGTCCTGCAAGTACCGCGTGGCAACCGAATCGGGAGGAGCGCAGCGTCCACACCGCCACGAATTGCTCGCCTGACGGGCCTCTTTGGGCTCCCGTCACCACGTCTTCGTACGCGTGCGAGTAGCGCATGACTTCCTTGCTCACCCCACTGTGAAGCTCCTGCAACTGCGCTATCTTGGCACGTAATTCGCCGCCGGCGCCGTTGAACTCGGGATGCCGTTCGACCAGGAATGCAAGCGTTCGACCTGCCTCCTCAAGGGCGGTGCTGATATCACCGTGCTTTTCTACGTTAAGCGCGAGGTCGCCGAGAAGCTCCCGCAAATCAGGCGTGAGGATTTCATCAAGGTCTTGCCCTTGGCCGGCGACGCCTCCGTCAGCCAGATCAGCGTCTCGATCGCCTCAAGCTGGCAGAAGAAGAACCGCCGATCGCGATCGTTTGCCGTCCATACCTACAGCATCCTTGCGAGGCGATCCTCCAGTCCCTGAATGTCATCATCCGTCAGGCCGGCCATCGCGTAGAAGAGACGATCAATCAAGTCCTGATACGGCTGGGCCGCCCGGTCAAGCGCCGAACGCTCGGAGCGAGCGATGGTCCCGCGCGCCCTCTCAATGGCGATGATCCTGTTGACGGCTTCCACGATCGTGTCGCGGACCGCCGCGCTGAACGGGGCAGTTCGGAGGCCGTCGCGAAGCGCGTTCAGCACATGGTCCATTTCGCCACGCTGGAGCGCCGATATTGCAGTATCTCGCATAGTGCGGTCGGGCATGCTCTCCGTTTTGCGAAACTCAGGGCACGGGAGGTTGTAAAGTTGGTAGTGACTGACTGCTGCATTCGTACTGCCAAGCCGGAAATACCAGTCTGCCAGCCTGCAATTTAGCAGCGCCACCAGGAACTCCAACGGGAGTTCCGACTTATGCGATGGCGCATAGTTGATCTTGTGGTTGCAGAATGCGCCCTTCGGTACGATCGCAGCGATGAGGCGCCTGAAGTTGTTCTGCGGGCTGCTCTCCTGAAGCGACACACGCGGGAATCGGTGGTGGAACGCCTTCGTGTCCGCCCCCTTGCCTTGCAGAAAGCGCTTCACATCGACAAGGAAATCGGTTCCCTGCGAGGCCTTTCTGGGCACATACAGACAGATGCTCGCGCCGCGAGTGACGATCTGTCCGACCTGCGGGTCGGTTGTCAGATTCCCTTTCTCGCGTTCGTTCGTTTCATTGACCTCGCCCTGGAAGAACTCGGCGAACCGTCTCAGGCGACCCATTGGCCCCCCGCCGGTGATCGCGGTGGCGAGGTCCCAGTCTTCCTGGGAACAGCTGACGATCGTAAAGTTCTCGGGATCGTAGAGTGGTATGGATTGAGTCGAAAGCTCCAGCGTCGGCGAGGTGGTCTCTATGTGCTGGGCCGGATGTATGTGCGAACGGAACGGATGTGCGCTAGCCGACTGATCTTGCGTCTTGACCACCCCAAACACGGTGGTGGAGAGCTTCGCGTCCTTGAACACGCGCCGATTGGGATCGTCTTTCTGCGGGAACGCATGGATCATCGTGAAGGCGCCTTGATTTACGATGGCCCGGCGCACATTCGAGGCTTGCTCGTCACCCAGCAACGCCATCGGCACGATGAAACCGAGGCGGCCACCGTCCCGGAGAAGGTGGAGCGCCCGGCAAACGAAGAGCTTGTAAAGATTGTTCTTGCCCTTGCGCGAGGGTGTGTAGAGTTCCTCAAACTCGATGAAGGACTTTAGCGATGACAAGTCGCGGCCGAGCTCCTTCTCGGCCAGCACATCGTAGGGTGGGTTGCCGATGATCGCGTCGAAGCCCCCTTCATTGCGCCGGCCGGCTTTGTCGAAGAACACCTCGGGAAACTCAAGCTCCCAGTGGAAGCACGCGACCTCCTGCGATCGCACGTGCGCGAGAGCGGCTTGATACTGCTTCGCTTCGAGAAGCTTGTTCGTCTTTCTGGGATCCTGAAGTGATTCAATCGCCTTGGCGTAATCCTCCGGGGCAGGCTGGTCCGCTCGGTCGGCGAAAAAGCTGGAGGTCCACAGGTCCGCCACCGACTGAAAGGCGTTGCTGATAGGCTGAAAGACCTTGCGGTAGAGCTTCTCCTTCTCCTTGATCTGCTGCGCGTCGTTCGACGGCATGGCCCGAATGTCGGAAAGGGGTTGAAGCAGAATGGGTAGCCGCTGCTGGAGTTGATCCCCGAATGCGTTGCGCAGCAGCGGAGTGGGATCGGGAAGGGCGCCTAATTCGGAGACGCGACTGCCGACTAGGCTGTTGCCGGGACGGAAATGATGATCGAGGAAGGTCAACGGCTGATCGGACGACACGGTCTCAAGCCAGAGGGCGAGCTTAGCCAGCTCGACGGCCATCCGGTTGATATCCACGCCGAAAATGGAAGACTCGACCACGCGGCGCTTCCAGTACGTCAGGGTCGGCTCATCGCCCTCGATCCGGTCCGCTTCGGGATCTCCTGTGTGCGGGTTGGTGGCGATCTCCTCTGCGAGATACTGGCACGCCCGTACGAGGAAGTGGCCCGACCCCATCGCCGGATCCAGAACGCAGAGCGCGAGAACGCGGTCGTCGAAGTCGTTTCGCAACGCATCGAGTTTCTCCTGCCAAGCGGTGCGAGAGCGCCCGCGTGATCGCTTGACTTTGGCTTCGGTCTCGGCGATCTCGTTGCTCAAACGGCGATCAATCTCCGTGCAGATCGGTCCGAGCGTGTGCCGCACAATGCAATCGACGATGTGGTCCGGCGTGTAGTAGCTGCCGAAGCTCCGGCGCTCTCCCTTGTCCGTCTGCAGGTACACCGAGCCAGCCTCGTACCGCGTTTCCGTCGCTTCGAAGCCGGCAGGCACACGCTGGGATTCCGGCTGTATCAACTCCGTTTTCTTCTCCCGCTCCTTCTTTCGCACTACGACCATCGGCATCGTGGCGTAGCGAGGGTGAAGCTCCAGCAGGCCCTCATAGACACTTCCGAGATGCTGGATCGCCAAGTCACGGTAATCGACACGGAAGAGTCCTGCGTCGCTCTGGGCTTGATCCGGCGCACGACCGAGTTGGTCGATCACTTCCGCGAGATACGAATCCGGCAGCATCTTGGTATTGAGGAATTCGTGCCGCGACGAGTCAAACAGTCCGCCGTTGTACGCTGGAACGCCGTACCGTCCATGTCCATGGTCAATCAGATCGAACAGGTCAGTCAGGCTCTTCCAGATGCCCGTTGATGTATCCGAGTAGGGTGTTGTGAGACCGTTGCTCTTGTCGAGGCGCGCGGCGATCTCATCACGGTGTCGTGCCAGCGAGCGGTTGGTCGTATACGTGCGATTGACACGATACGGTAGGAGCGCTCTGTCTTCCGCATACATGACAAAGAGCAGCCGGTACAGAAAAATGAAACTCTGCTCCCGACACATCTCCAGATCAGAATCCGGCGACAGCGCGTTGGGACTGTAGGCAAGGAAGCCTTCGATGCACAGCTGGAGCGCCTCGAACACTCGTTCTTTCAGGTCTTCTCCGACGGAAAGGCAATACTCGGAACTGCCTTGGATGGCTCGGCGGATGAGCGGCAGCCTGTCCTTGACCGGATGGAATGTTCCAGGTCGGAAGAACAGGAAAAACCGGAAGAAATCCTCGAATTCGATGGCGTCGAAGGTCCTTTGACGGTCGGACCATTCGTCAAGCAGCTTTGGAAGGTCAACTTCTAGGTATGTTTCAAAGCGTGATTTGCCCGGCTCGCGTTCACGGGGGATGAGCCGCCAGAGCTTGCCATTTGTGAGGATCGCAAAGTCCAGCCGACTCCGATCAAGATACCACTCGATTTGCTCCGGTGGGTACTCGCGCTTCGACCCAACGCGTGTCGGCCGGTCGAGACTGACGTGCCAGGCCTTGGCATCGGCGAGAAGCGTAGGATGTTTCCAGAAGCCGGGGCTCTTCCGTCCGGCCTTGAGAGCTGCGTCGAGCTTCGTGTCGTCCTCGAACAGGGCGTAATCCGGCTCGCGCCGGTCCAGATATGTCTGGCACTTGATCTTCCAACCAAGGGTTTGAAGAACGGGCTGAACGAACGCTTGTTCAAGCCCGGCTTCGTCGCCGTATCGCTCGACGCGGCTTCGTTGCACTCGCCAAAGATCCAGCAGATTCGTCAATGCTTCGTCGGCGGGCTGACGTGCTTCTTCCCATTCGGGTTCAAGCTTGAGCCGATGTTCCAGCCAGTGTTCGGAGAGCAGGCCGCTGTTGCGCACAGGGGAGAACGGCAGCGACGGCTGTGTCACTCGCTTCTTGCGTCTCCCTGACACTTGAACGACTCCTCCATGATGGCGTTTGCAGGGTCGGTAGCGGCCCGTGCCGCGCCGCAACTACCGCTCGGCCTTGCCCGCCCAGACGAGTTGCGGGTCGTACTCGTAGGTCTTCTTTTTGCCTCGGTCCGGGGCGGTCTCCGGCGTCACCAATCCGACGGGCGGATTGTTCGCCCGCTTCTTGCCCTTGTGGTCGTAGGCTTGATCAACGGGAGAGCCAAAGTGCGTACCCAGAAACCTCAGATAGGCTGCACAGTCTGCGTCTTTTGCGTCCTGGGCAGCATCCAGAAAATCATCGGGCGGACTGGCTCGGTCGACACGACGATCGATCTTGCAAGCCTTGCACAGTTTGTTGACCAATTCAGGCCACGTGCCGTAGTACTTGGCTGATAAGCCAGAACCGATGAACACAACGCACTCACCACCGTGGATAATGTTGCGGAGTTCCGCAGGTAGCTGGCCGTTCGTAATTTCGAGAGCCATCTAATGGTCCCGTGGTATGAGACCCGCACCAGGTTCGAGTCGGGTGGTCGAAGCGTCAAATGGGTGGGCAACGTATACCGCGGACGTCGCACACCATCGCCCCGGTTGACGTCCTGCCACAGCCCTACCGCCGGTTCTTCGTTCCTCGTAATGTTCGACACGTTCCGCAGAACTCGCTCTGGGGGCGGTCCCTGCGAATTCGTCGCTGCGGCGCTGGCCGCGAATTGCGAGTAGTCTATGCTGTCGGCTGCGGGTGTCAACCACCGGGCGGCATGAGCGAGGTATGGTATAGTCCGTGCTGCACGTCAGGTATCCCCGCTTCGGCATGGTGAGCACGAGCACATCGAGATCGGAGCCGACTATGCTGTCGTCCTCGCGCACGGTCAGGACCAACGATCGGAGCGTGGCCAGATCGATCGTCTCCACGCCGCCATCGTCGAAAAAGTCACCGCCAACGCGCGTTGTTTCTTAGTAAGTGGAGCAACACCGACGACCATTAAGACTGAGTTTCGACGCGTCCGTCACTTCAGTCCATGCGTGTCACTTCCTGACAACGACGCCAGGATAAATCTCCTCGGCGAAACGGAGTCAGTTCTTGCGGGGACGCAACCTGACAAGGGATAGCCAAGCCGACGGTGCGCCAACGGCGCCGGCCCCGTCCCGATTATCATGGGGCGGGGTCTCTTCATGCCGCAACCGACCGCCGGGGTGTACCTTGTTCTCGCCTGCCATTGGACACCGGAGCGATGCCTCAAAAAATCCTGGGGTCTGGGGCAAAGCCCCAGGGTTGCCCGGCCACGCCAGGGTCCTGAGGAAAAGCCTCAATTATCGTGACCCGAAGTCCCTCAAAAAGCGCGAGCGGTCACAATACACCATGATGAATAATCCGGAATCAGCTAATCCGGCGCCGAATGCTCCTGTTTAACCAGAGCGGTCTCGAGCCCGTTGCGCGCGCCGGCGTGGTCCGGTCTGATGCGCAGTACCTGCTGGTACTCCTTGATGGCCTCCTCGATTTCGCCCTGCTTCAACAAGGCGCGTCCAAGGTTGTAGTGCGCTTGTACCAAAGTCGGATTGATTTCCAGCACCGTGCGAAAGGCCTGGATGGCTTCATCAAGCTTGCCCTGCAAAGCCAGAGTGGTCCCCAAGTTGGCGTATGCCTCTGCATATCGTGGCCGAAGCCGAAGGGCCGCGCGACATGCTTCGATGGCTTCATCAAGCTTGCCCTTCCTACCCAGAGCCATGCCGAGGTTGGAGTACGCTTCCGCATAGGACGGCTTGAGCCTGGTGGCCTCACGATATCCCTTGATGGCTTCATCGATTTTACCCTGCTGAGCCAACGCATTCGCCATGTTGTAGTGTGCTTCGGGGTAAGCTGGTCGAATCTGCAAAGCTTCACGATATGCCGTGATAGCTTCATTGACCCTGCCCTGCCTGGCCAGAGTGAGACCCAGGTTGGAGTAGGCCTCCGCATAGCGTGGCTGAATCCGCAGAACTCTATGGTATTCGGTAACGGCCTCATCGAGCTTGCCAAGGTCGACCAGGGTGTTCGCCAGGGCGAGGCGTACCTCGGGATTGTCCGGGGAAGTGCGCAGGGCCTGATGATAAACCCTGATGGTGTCGTCGAGCCTGCCCTGCTGTGCCAATGCGCGTCCCAGGTTATAGTTGGCCTCTTGGGAGGCGGGATTGATCCGCAGGGCCGTGCGATAGACGTCAATGGCTTCATCGATCTTGCCCTGCTTGCCCAGAGCGATGCCCAGGTTGACGTACGCGTCGGGATAAGCCGGTCGGATCCGCAGGGCCTCACGATATTCCTTGACGGCTTGGTCAAGCCTATCCTGTTCGACCAGAGCATTACCCAGGTTGGAGCGCGCCTCGGCATAGTGCGGGCGAAGCCGAAGAGCCTCATGATATTCCCGGATCGCTTCGTCGAGCTTGCCCTGTTCCTTAAAGGCATTACCCAGGTTGAGGTGCACCTCAGGATAGGGGGACCGGAGCCGCAGGGCCTCATGATATTCCTTGAAGGCCTCGTCGAACTTGCCCTGTTCCACTAAGGCAATCCCCAGGTTGTTGTGTGCTTCCGGATACAGCGGCCTGATCTGCAGGGCCCTTCGATACGTCTTGATCGCCTCTTCGATGTTGCCCTGTTCCGCCAAAGCGTGTCCGAGGTTGTAATGCCCGCGAGCATTGGCCGGGCGCTTGGCCACAACGTCGCTCCACATCACGACGCGGCTACGGTAATCCCCATTCCGCCGGACCGTCCCATAGCCCAATGTGGCAACGACCGTGAAAACCACAGCAGTGGCGATCAACTGGCGCAGGGTACGAC
>JBARRC010000520.1:0-1583 GCA_049644045.1 Phycisphaerae bacterium | reverse complement strand
CCGCGCGGAGGGGTGGCATGGGCAAACTTGTTTGCCCGTGTCTGCCTCTGTGTTCGCACGGGCGAGCTTCGCTCGTTCCTCGCTACGCTTGCCCATGCCACCCTGGCACCCCGCGGCTCGTATGAGCATTTCGTGGGCGAAATCGCAGCCGACCACAAGTCTCGCGCCGGCTGAGAGAAACGCTCGTGCGAAATCTCCGGTGCCGCACCCGACGTCGAGCACGTCGTCATCCTCGCGCACAGCCGCCAGCTCAACGGCCCTGCGCCGCCAGACCGCGTCACGCCCGGCGCTGAACAACGAATTGATCAGCTCATAACGCGGCGCGATGCGGTTGAACATCCGCTGGACACGGCCCGCTTTGTCCGCCGCGTCGTGGGGAGCGTCGAGAAGCTCACGGGACCAGGCTGGCTCACCATTTGACATAAAGTGGAAGCGTTCGACAAACCGAAGACTCGAGCCGCAGGCTTCAGCCCGCGCGGAGTACCAGCGAGCCGCGGGCTTTAGCCCGCGCGGACCTCCAACGACCTGCAAGGCTCACGATCTCAGCGCACCAGATTGTAGCGAGATCACTCGCATCGTGTGAGCGAAGATTTGAACGGACGATAGAGCCCCCATTGCTGCCCGGGGTCTCGTCGGCCGCCGAAGCCGGCCCTGAGTTCGCCGAAGGCGAACGAAGGGCCGGGTACCCACCCTTGACACCGCGCCGTCCGCGAACGAGTCTGACCCAGGATGGCAGACGAAATCGAGTACATCCCTGTCACGACCGAAGACGCCGTCGAGGCCGTGGTGAACGGCGCGTGGCTGTACCGCGCGGACATCCCGGATTTCCGTGGGTTGGTCGATGGGGTACAAGCCCGCACGAAGCTCAGGTACTCTTTTGGCCCTAACGCTAGTTTAGTACCCGAGGTGGTGAAACTGATCGAAGATCCCGGTAACATCGAGATCCGGTGTGTCAGTTGCCGGATTGGCGAATGCCAGTGTCAAGCGTTGAGAGTGGCTGTGGCCGTTGATCTCCGGAACACTACCTACGTCGACGACCCACTGGAGTGCACAGACCAGGCTCCGACAATATTCGCCAATCCGTCGATCTTCTCACGTGCCACATTTGAACGCTTTGCCGATTTCCATGATGTAGCTTTCAGTTGTGAGGCTGACTTCTCTCACGCAACATTCCTACAACGCACTTTCTTCTCGGGCACCCGTTTTCGCGAGGGCGCCAACTTCAAGCAAGCGACGTTCAAGGATTATGCCACGTTTAGTGGCGCCAGTTTTGAAAGGTACGCACAGTTTATGAACGCGACCTTCGCCCAGGAGGGCTGCTTCACCGCCGCAGTGTTTGCGGGGTCAAGCGTCTTCTTAAAGGTCATCTTTGCCCAACGCGTACTGTTCATGGAATCGCACTTTGAGAAGGCCGCGCTGTTCCACTTTACGACATTCAGAGAGCATGCCTATTTCGGTGACGCCGCATTCACGCAGGACGCCTACTTCGAGCACGCCACGTTCACGCAGGACGCGATGTTCTCCGGCGCAGAACTTGCCGGGTTAGGCGACTTTAGCTTTGCGAAAGTGAGTGGTCGCCTCCA
>JBARRC010000519.1:0-15750 GCA_049644045.1 Phycisphaerae bacterium | reverse complement strand
CTTCCGAAACGGTGGACATCTTCACGAACCCGGCGGATCTCCCGGACAACATGGAATTCACCGTAACCCCGGGCAACCCCGCAACAGGACTTCTGTCATTTGCTCCCATCCCACAGCAGTCGGGCACCTCGTTCGACATTGCGATCATAGCGATTAGCAGCGAGTTGGTCTGTGACATCGCGGTGATTCACTTCGATGTCGTCACGCCGCTGCCGCCACTGGCTGAAGCCGGCGGGCCGTATGCGTTCGACGCCGTTATGGAAACGGTCATAGTCGACGCGACGAGAAGTTACGATCCCGATGGTGAACTGGGTGGTTTTGATGACATCGCCAGTTTGCAATGGGACCTTGGCAACGACGGCATTGCGGACGATGTCGACCGGACGAATCCCACCGAGATCATCACGCGGGACGAGGTGTTGGCGAAGGGACTGGCCATTGGAACAGATGTCCCAATCGGGCTGACCGTTGTGGATTTCGACGACCTCGAGGGTTCGGACGTGGGTGTTCTTCGCTACGAGAGCACCGCTCCGACCGCAGATGCGGGCGGGCCATACGGACCGATCTATCCCGGAGAGACCGTTCAACTTAACGGCATAGTCGATGATGTCGACCTTGACCCCGGCGTTGGAGAACAACTGACCGTCGAATGGGACTTCGCACCCGCCACCGAAGCCGCTGACATCGGTGACGGCTTCGCCGATGCCGCCGAAGTGGAGTTGTCGTACGAGACGCTCCTGCCCATCGTGAGCCAACACGGTGAGACGATTTACCTCAACGTCGCTGACGCTGCTGGGTTAGTCGCGAGTGCGGCAGCGACAATTACCCTAGCTGTCACCGATCTTCAAGTGATTGACGTTGACGTGCCGCCGAACGGCGTGATCGGCCAACCGTTCGATGTAGCCTGGACCGTCAAGAACAGCAGCGACATGCTGGCCGTCGCACCGTGGGTCGACCGCGTGTACATCTCGCCGGATTCCGAGTTCGGCAATGGGAACGACACGCTTCTCGGCGAATTTACCCACAGTGATGACCTTGCCGCAACCGAGTCATATATCGAAACGGGTCACTTCACGCTGCCAGCTACGGCTGGTCAATACTGGATCATCGTCAAGACCGATGCGAATGACGCCATCTATGAAGGTGCGCACGAAGACAATAACGTGGGCGTCTCTACCGATCCGATCACGGTGCAGACACCGGATTTAGTAGTGGACGACGTCGAACCACCGTCGCCCGCGTATGACGGTGAACCGGCGGACATCACGTGGACGGTTCGCAATGCCGGTGACGCCACGGCGAACGCGCCGTGGGTGGATTGGGTGTATCTGTCCGTGGACGATGTGATTGACGGAATGGACGAGCTGCTCGGCGAGTTCGTGTGGGCCGATACGCTTTCCCCTGATGACTGGTATGCACGGACCGAAACGGTCACGATTCCGCCGGGGCTCAACGGTGATTTTTACTTCATCGTGATCACCGATGTGACAAACACGGTCACCGAGTCCGGCGGCGAGGACAACAATGTCGCGGTGGCCGCCGTGGAGATCGTACAGCTCCTGCTGCCGGATTTCCAGATTACCGAGCTTATTGCGGCGGACAGCGATTACATCGGCCAGCGGTTTGACGTGGCCTGGCGGGTCGAAAACCTTGGTCCGGGCACGGCCAACGGAAGCTGGCTCGATCGCGTTTATCTCTCGCAGGACGATCAGCTCGACATGGATCCGGATGGCGGCGACCAGTTGCTGAAACAAGTTGCGATGGTCACGGTGCTTGGACCGTCCGGCTTCTACCTCCGCACGGCCAGCTTCAACCTGCCGGAGACGGCCGGCGAGTACTGGCTCTTCTTCGTAACCGACGCGCTGAACACGATCCGGGAGGAGGACGACACGAACAACGAGGCCGTCTCCCCGCTGCAAGTGCTCGCGCCGGAATACACGGCGACCGTTCAGGCCGACATCGAGACCGGCCCCATCGGCGTGCCCGTGACACTGTTCGGCCAGGCGATCTCGCTCGAAACCAGTCTGCCGGAGCCGGAAGTGGACGTGGACATCAGCCTGGAGGTCCGCGGCATCCGTCGAGTGTTCCGCGTGCAAACCGACTTGAACGGTGACTTCACCTATGTTTTCACACCGCTCAGCAACGAGGCCGGCGTGTACAGCGTCGCGGCGGATCACCCGGCCGTGGAGGGCGAAGAACCGGAGGATCAATTCACCCTGTACGGGATGAAGGTCGAGCCGGTTTCACGTGCCGTCAGCCTCGTCGTCAGCGAAACATACATCGGCAGCGTGCAACTGCGCAACCTCGGTGACACATCACTGACGGACATTCAGGTTGATACGGCCGACGTGCCCGCCAACATCGATTTGCAAATCAACGCCCCGACCGACCTCGATCCCCTGGCGAGCGGCACGGTCAGTTATAGCATCACGGCCGCAGATGCGTCGATTCCGTCCGCGAACCCGACGGTGACCTTTACGTCGGTCGAAGGTGCCGTGGCGGTACTTTCGTTGCAACTCACCGTGCGGAGCCAATCGCCTACATTGACTGCTTCGCCCGGTTCGCTCAACGCCTCGATGCTTCGCGGCGGGCGTTCGTTCGTCGAGTTTACGGTGACAAACATTGGCGGGGCGGACACCGGTGTGCTGGAGGTTCAACTGCCCGCGACCGATTGGCTCGGCCTGGTTTCACCCGCCACGTTCGGCCCGCTTGCACCACGCAGTTCGGCGACGGTGGTGCTTCAGCTTGATCCGGCCGCGAACCTCCCGCTCGGCCCATACAGCGGTAACCTGTTCATCGCCGGGCCGCAGTCGAGTCTTTCCGTGCCGTTCCTGTTCACTGCAATTTCCGACGCCCTCGGCGACCTGCGCGTTGAGGTGACGGACGAGTTTTCCTATTACGCGGATGGCAACCCGCGCGTCGCTGATGCTGAAATCATCGTCAAGAACTCATTCGACGGCACCATCGTTGCGACGGATGTCACGGATGAGACCGGCATCGTGGTCTTCCAGGACCTGGCCGAGGCGTATTATGACATTCAGGTAACTGCGGCTGAGCACGGCAGCTTTCGCACGACCATCCTGGTACCCAGCGCGGCGGAGCGTTATGTGGAGGCCTTTTTGCCGCGCCAGGTGGTCAGCTATGAATGGAATGTGATTCCGATCGACTATGAAGACGAGTATGAGATCACGATCGAGGCGGTCTTCGAGACGAACGTGCCGGCCCCTGTCATCACGGTCGACCCGCCGCACGTCGACCTGGCCAATCTCGAATCCGCCGTGACGCAGATCGACTTTACGATCACCAATCACGGGCTTATCCAGGCCGACGACGTGCAGTTCGTCTTCCGTCCGCACCCGCGCTTTGTTATTACGCCGCTGGTCGACTCGATCGGCGACTTGGCTGCCCACTCATCCGTAACCGTTCCGGTGACAATCGAAGACACCGAGTTCGGCAAGTCACGCGACACCAGAGGCGAATGTGTAGGTGTGAGTTTCAAGGTGCAGTACGGGCTGTTTTGCGGCGTACCGCTGACCTATTTTATTCCCGTGCTCTTCAGCCTTCCCCCGGAGGACTGTCCCAACGCCCCCGGCGGAGGTGTCTGGGTCCCCGTCGGCGGTGAGGGGGGCGGTGGTGGGGTCATCGTGATTAATCCTGTTGCCTTCACAGGCAGCTCCTGCAATCCGTGCCATGTCAAGTGCGCGTTGGCCATTGCGGACTGCGGCATCGGATTCATACCCGGTTTCGGGTGTGCATGGGGGCTGATACGAAGCTGCTACGGCATTTTCGGCCCCATCGACCCCGTCGCTTGCGGCCTGTCATATGCCGGTTGCATCCCCGCAGTGGGGACTGCTGCCGGCGTCGCGGGCTGCTTGTATGGAATCATTCCAAACTGCAAGTGTCTGGTCACCGGGGAAGAGCGCCGTGTGCGCGGTGACGACATCTACTTCCCGCCGATCGTACTCGAAGATGTCGATGACCCGATCCTGGCGTATTACATAGAGGCTGCCAATCGCCAGCTCACGGTCTTCGACTATGTGGCCTATATCTTCGGCGACGCAAGCTGGTTCGACTGGGGGCCCGGGGAGGGCGAGGTTTTCGGCGCCTGGATCGAGGCGGTACGGGAAGCCGGGCTCTTGGAGAGCGACGAGGGCTACACCATCTCGTCGACCGAGCGTGACGCGCTGATGACAATGCCGCGTCCAGGTCATCTGACCGACGAGCACATCGACCAATTCATCGAGCGCTGGAACCGCACGATCGACTACGCCGATCAGGGCATCACAACAATCGCCGACGTGCCCGAGGGGTGGAGCACCGACTTCATCGCCAGCGACGTCCTGGAGGCCAAGCTCCAGACCGCCATTGATGCGATTGACGTGGACGAGGCCGAAGGCTTCGCCGAGTTCCTGGAATCAGCCGACTACGCCAGGAACTTGCTGTACCATAACGTCACGAGCGAAGAGGAAGGCTTCTGTGCCCGCGTCCGCATCCAGATCAGCCAGCAGGCCGTGGTCACCCGGTCGGCGTTCCAGGCCACGCTCACACTCGAGAACAACGGCGACGTATACCCCCTCGATGCCGTGGCCGTCGAAATCTTCATCAAGGATGAGAACGGTGTACTGAGCAACGACCGGTTCGGCGTTCTCGATCCTACCGTGACGGGCGGCTTGTCCGTCATGAACGGCACGGAATCGCTGGCGACACTCAGCGCAGCCACGGGCGAGTGGGTCATTGTGCCGGACGATACCGCCGCTCCCACGGAACCGACCGTTTACTACGTCAGTGGGGAAATGAGTTACGAAATCAACGGTGAACTCGTGACAATACCGCTGTTCCCCGTGCCGATCACGGTCCACCCGAATCCGAGCCTGTATCTAAAGTATTTCCTGGAGAAGGTGGTCTACAGCGATGATCCTTTCACCGAAGACGTTGTTGAGCCCGCGATCCCCTTCTCGCTCGGCTTGCTCGTCACGAACGAAGGGGCCGGCGACGCAACCAACCTGAAGATCACCTCGGCGCAGCCCGAAATCATAGAAAACGAGCAAGGCCTGCTCATCGACTTCACGATCATCGGGACGCAACTCGGCTTCGATCAAATCTCGCCGTCGCTCACGGTGAACTTCGGGGAGCTGCCGGCCGGTGACACCAAGGTGGCCCGCTGGTTGATGACCGCCACGCTGCAAGGGGAGTTCATCCAATACTCGGCCACGTACGAGCAAATCGGACCGCTTGGTGAACTGGGTCTGTCGCTCATTGACGATCTCGATATCTTCGAGATGAACCACGTGGTACGGGTCGATGTTCCAGAAGACGATGGCTTGCCGGACTTCCTCATAAACGACCTTCCGGACATCGAGGATCTGCCGGACGCGATCCATTCCAGTGACAACGCGATCTTGCCGGTCAGCCCGGTCACGACGGGCGAGATAGACGGTCCGCCGGAGTTGGGTGACCTGGAGGTGGAGTTGACGGCCACGACGCCGTCCGGGTGGGTGTATATTCGGGCTCCGAACCCGGCCGCGGGTACGTATTTCGAGCTGCTGCGAGTCGAGCGCTCCGACGGGCGAGAAATCCGTTTGGATAACAACGTGTGGACGACCCATCGGATCAGGCGCCCCGAAGGTGAGGATCCTTATCCCGAGGACTTCCTCCATTTGGTGGACCATGACAGCACCGGGTCCTACACGCTGATCTATAAATCGCCCGCCGATGCCGACTCGGATGGTGTGCCGGATTATCTGGACAATTGCCCGGACACGCCGAATGAGAACCAGGCGGACGGGGACGACGATGGCTTTGGCGACGTGTGCGACAACTGTCCCACGGTCGAGAACGCCGATCAGGACGACACCGACGGGGACGACGTGGGTGATGTGTGTGACAACTGTGTGACGGTGGAAAACACCGACCAGGCTGACTTTGACGCCGACAACGCGGGCGATGTGTGCGACAACTGCCCGTGTTTGCACAACCCCGACCAACTGGACAACGACGGCAACGGCGTCGGTGACGCATGCGAGACCGAACTCGCCATTGTATTGAGCTGGCCGCCCGACGGTGCGATCGACGCCCGTCAGCCATCCAACCTTGACGGCTCGGAGCTGTTCGGCTGGACCTCAGTCGAGATTACGTTCAACGGCGATGTGTCAGGAATGACGCCGTCCGATTTTACAGTCACAGAGCTTGGTGGTGCCAGAATCACGGCACCGATCGCAAAGCTCGCTGTGACCAGCGCTAATACAATCAGGATCACCCTCGACGACCGGTTCGAGCCCGGCGCCCGGACCGTTTTCACGCACAACGCGAGTTGCACGCGTATCTGCCTGGCGTCTCTGCCGGGCGACGCGAACAACGACGGCCTCAGCCTAGCACGGGACATCCGCGCCCTTATCGACCACCTGAACGGTGTCCTCGTTCCGCCGATGGCGATGTGGCAGTGCGACGTTGACCGTAGTGACGTGTGTGCGCCGGCGGACGTCCTGCGCGTCATCGACCTGCAAAGCGGCGCCGACGCATTCAAACCGTGGCTCGGTGCAGTCCTTCCCGACTGTCCGAGAGCACCGTAAGCTCGAGGCTTTGTTGTCCCACTGATTGCGGCTTACCGTCCACCGGGCTTTCCTCCGCCATCGCGATCGGTCGGTTCTGAGTCATCTGAATCGGAACCGGTTGAATCCGAGCCACCGCCGCTAGGATCAGCCGTAGGGAAGAAGAATTCGGTCGGTAGCAGCGGCGCCAGGCCGGCACGAGCCAGCAAACGGTTTCCGAGGAATAGAAGCGTTTGCTGGAGCTGGTCAAAGACAATCTCGATCGCATCAGCCATGAACTGCGCGTGGGGCGGCGTCGGACGGGAAGTCTCGGTAATCTGGACGGGCACGCGGGTTGCATCTGCAAAGGTTTGCGCACGAGCGAACCCGGTGCGCACCATGTTCCCCGGTGCACGACCGCGGGTGGCATCGAGGTTGTCGAAGGCCGTTTGACCCTCCAGGATGCTCTGCCCGTTAGCGGGTGCGTTAATGACCAGTGCGGCCACAGCCGCTACGAATCCCATCGTCCATGTGTTACGGTTTGTCATCGTATGTCCCTCAGTGGCTATCGACTCAATAATACCTGATGTAAAACAGGTTTTCCAGCCAGTTCCTTGACCGACTGGAAAATCGGTCCCACAGGTACAAGGTGGGTCGATGACCCACCCTACGTTGCTTTGCCCGATCCACCCGGCGCAGCCGATCCGTTACCGCCTTGCGGCGTCGTGCCCTTTTCGCCGTTACGACCCGCGCCGCTGCGCTGGTTCGACCCCGGCTCATTGTCCTCAGGAGCGACCTTGGCCACGGCCACGACCTTGTCCCGTTCATCCAGCCGGATCAGACGCACCCCCTGGGTGGCCCGCCCGATCTCGCGCACCGCGCTCAAATCGGTCCGTAACATCATCCCATTGGCGGTGATCAACATCAGTTCATCGTCGTCGGTGACGGCCTCGATCGCCACCACCTTACCGTTCCGCTCGGTTGTCTTGATGTTGATCACGCCCTTGCCGCCACGGCGCGTCCTCCGATATTCCTCGATTCCGGTTCGCTTTCCGAACCCCTTCTCACAAACCGTCAACACCGAATCTTCCGGGCTGATGGCCACCATCGAAACAACGGTATCGTCTCCGGAAAGTGTCATGCCTCGGACACCCCGAGCACCGCGCCCCATCGCCCTGACCTCGCTCTCGTGGAACCTAATAGCCATGCCGCCGCGCGTTCCGAGCACGATTTCATTCTCCCCCGTGGTCCGCTCGACGTTGATCAGCGAGTCGTCGGCGTCGAGCGTGATTGCGATGATACCGCTTTGTCGAGGACGGCTGAAGGCGCCCATCGGTGTCTTCTTGACCGTACCCTTCGCGGTCGCAAAGAAGACATACGATTCCTCGAACGCGCGAACGGGTAGGACGGCGCGATGCGATTCGTTTGGTTGCATGTGCAACAGATTTGCGATGGACCGGCCGCGCGAGGTCCGGCTCATCACCGGCAGATCGAACACGCGCACCCAGTAAACGCGACCGCGGTCGGTGAAAAAGAGCAGATAATCGTGCGTCGAGACGACAAAGAGATGTTCGAGGAAGTCGCCCTCCTTGGCGGCGCCGCCACGCACCCCCTTTCCCCCACGCCCCTGCTTGCGATAGGTGTCGACGTCGGTACGCTTGATATACCCCTGCCGCGAGATGGTCACGACGACCTGCTCGTCGGGAATCAGCTCCTCCAGGCGGAATTCGCCGACGGCCCCGACGATCTCGCTGCGACGCTTGTCCGTGAACCTCCGTTTCAACTCGCCAAGGTCATTGCGGATTATCTCGAGCACGAGCCGCTCTTCGCGCAGGATGGCCTCATACCCCTCGATTTCCTCCACCAGCTTGCTGTAATCACTCGCCAGCTTCTCGACTTCCAGACCGGTGAGCCGTTGGAGCTGCATGGACAGAATCGCGCCGGCCTGAGTGCCGGTTAAGTGGCAGTCGTTCGTCGAGTGGCGCTAGACGAACGACTTCGGCAGCAGCCGGCGCAGCGCAGCGTGTTCAACGAGCCGGAGGGGACGGGCCATCAAGGCTTCCTTCGCGGCGCCCGGATCGGGTGATTCCCTGATAAGCCTGATGACGGCGTCGATGTCGCCGACGGCGAGGATCAACCCTTCCAGCACGTGCGCCCGCTGCTTCGCGCGGCGCAGCAAAAACGAGGTCCGTCGGCGGATGACCTCCTTGCGATGGTCAACGTAGAGACCGAGCAACTGCTTGAGCGTCAGCGTCTGCGGCTGACGACCGACCACCGCGATGTTCATGATGTGGTAGTTCGACTGGAGCGGTGTGTATTCGAAGAGCTGGTTTATAATAACGTCCTCGTTCGCCCCACCTTTGAGGGCGATCTCGATTCGGACGTCGTGTTTGCGGTCGGAGGCGTCGTTGACGGCGGCCACATCCTTGATCAGCCCCGATTTAACGGCGGTGGCGATCCTCTCGGTAATCGTACTACGCAGTACGCCGTAGGGAATCTCGGTAATAATGACGGTCTTCTTGCCGCCTCTTCCCTCTTCGACGTGGCATCGGCCGCGTAGCGTGATGGATCCGCGTCCGGTGGTGTAGGCGTCGACAATGCCGCGCCGGCCGCATATCTGCCCTCCCGTCGGGAAATCCGGCCCCGGCAATAGTGCCATCAGTTCCGCGATCGTTACGTCGGGATTGTCGAGGTAGGCGAGGAGGGCGTCACAGACCTCACCGACGTTATGCGGCGGCAGATTCGTGGCCATGCCCACCGCGATGCCCATCGCGCCGTTGACGAGGAGATTGGGGAACTTGCCCGGCAAAACGGTGGGCTCTTGGCGCGAGTTGTCGTAGTTGGGAACGAAGTCGACGGTGTCGTACTCGATGTCGTCGAGCATCACCGTGCCCGCGTGGGTCATCCGGGCTTCGGTATACCGCATGGCTGCGGGTGGATCGCCGTCGATCGAGCCGAAGTTCCCCTGACCGTCGACGAGCGGCTCACGGAGGTTCCAGGGCTGCGCCATCCGCACCATTGTGGGGTAGATCACCGTGTCGCCGTGAGGGTGATAGTTGCCGCTGGTATCACCGCTGATCTTCGAGCACTTCTTCGTCTGGGCTCGCGGACCGAGGTTCAGGTCGTTCATCGCAACGAGGATTCGTCGTTGCGACGGTTTGAGCCCGTCGCGGACATCGGGCAGGGCGCGCGACATGATCACGCTCATCGAGTAGGTCAGGTACGAATCCTGCATCTCGTCGATGAGCGGCTGGTCAACGATGCTCTCACCAGGCGCCTGCGGTGTTTCTGTCATAAGTCATCCCTGCCGAGTCGAAAAGACCTCCGGTCGAGGGCAAGCCATCGAGCCTGCGGGACATTGTACCCGGCCCGGGAATACATGCGACCCCTTACCGCCGGAAGTGTCACGGACCCCTTCCTGAGAGCGCCGTGTATGAACGTGCCCGGGATTCTGTATGGCGTCGCAGCGCGATACATCGTTTGGTCCGACTATTATTGGACTTGGCTTGCGTTTCGGGGCTCAACCGTGATAGAATGGCTTGTTAGTCGCGACTCATGGGAGGTAGAGCATGAAGTATTCGGGTAGAAAGAAGTACGGCATCACGAGTGTTACAGTTGCGGCTCTTTGGGCTTTGGGATCGCCGGCCCTGGCGCAGCCCCCCACTTTGGACTGGTCACAAACGTATAGCGGTTTGGACGTGGCGGAAGCCCGGGGTGTTGCCGTGGATGGTGCAGGCGTATACGTGACGGGGAATACACACCCCGCGGGGGGCACGAGGGACGTGTTCCTTCTGAAGTATGACCTCGCCGGAAACCCGGACTGGGATCACACCTGGGGCGCAGCGGGGACATCGGACTGGGGGTTCGGGGTCGCTGTCTCCGGGACCGAGGTACACGTCGCGGGGCACACACGGATGTACGGTGGCGACGCGATGACACTCAAATACGATACCGACGGCGTGCTCGACACGAACAATAGTGCCGACGGTTGGTGGACGCTGTTTACGGGTCATGGGCCTTATGATGGGTATGATTATGCCTACGACGCGGCGCTCGATGGGAGCGGCAACCTACACGTGACCGGCTTCTCCGAACACGGGTACATCAATTCCTGGGCGTACGTGGAGCAGTACGACCCGGCCGGGGTCAAGCAGTGGCACGAGCACTACGGGGTTCCCGGGGTCCATATGAACACGGTCAACTACGGACTCGCCCTGTCGGGCCACGACCTCTATACGGCGGGTCTGCAACACCCGACCGGGCCGGACGAGCAGGCGTTCGTCACCAAGCATGACGTGGACGGTACGCCCGTGTGGACCTATCTGTGGGGCAGTGATACCGGCGATCAACGCGGATACGACGTTGCCGTGTCCGGCAGCGACATCTACGTGGCAGGGCTTGTCGGGTCCACGTATGATCCCAATGGTACGGATCTTCTTCTCCTCAAGCTGCACGATGACGGAACGTCCGTGAGCTTTGTCGACAGCACCGTGTTCGCCGGCTCCGGCGATGACGAGGGCTTGGGGATCGACGTCGCGGACGGGCAGGTTTTCCTCGTCGGTTCCGCGGACGTGGGCGGCCACACCGATGCGATTCTGCTGGCCTACGACACCGACCTTAACCCCCTATGGGATCTATCCTGGGGCAGTCCTGAGGATGACGTTGCCTATGACATTACCTTAAGCGATGGGGTGATCTACGTCACCGGCGTGATGGATAACAAGGCATTCATCAACGCCTACATCCCCGAACCGGCCACCCTTTCACTGCTGGCGATCGGTGGGCTGGCGTTGCTTGCGCGCCGACGGCGATAGGCCGGCGATTAGACGCTCACTTTTCCGAACCGCGACCGTGAGGGAGCGGCTACCAGTCGCGGATATTGGTAAGAAGTTGTGCCACGAGTGTGCGCTCTTGAGATAGGCTGCGCGAGGTCTCCGACGCGCGGTCCTCCAGCCCCTTAGCCAGGGCATCAAAATAGGGGAGAAACTCGGTGAGCCGGTCGATCGCGCGGTTGCGGCCCGCAGAGGAGTAATACCATCCCGGATACACGTCGTCGCAGGCGTTGTGCAGGACCAGGGCGGTGTTGAGCAAGAGCACCGCGCGTTTCGTGCCGTCGTTCTCAAAGTAGTTGATGGTGCCCTCGGGATCGAACCCGCCCGGCAGCACGGCCGTCACCGCCGGGTGCGTCTCCTGCTCACCTTCGCGCGTCGTGTAGGATAAGGAGACGTGCGCGACCATATTCTCCACGCTGAAGTCCACCAGCGCCCCGGGACGAATGCGAACCAGTGCCCCACCGCCGCCCTGTCGGGTGCTGAGGAAAAGCGTCGGGATGTCCAGTTCGAGCACGTGCGGCAGCGCGTCCTCGACGGGAATCCCGTAGACACCCACGATGTCCCACTCGAACGGGACCGATACGTCGAGAGACACATCGTACGCAACCGGTGTCACAAGATAATCGAACTCCTCGTCGAACACCGTCACGATCCGGTCATAGTCGCTGAGGAAGAAGTAATTCCCGCCGCGAACCTGAGAGATGTCGTAGGCGATCTCGTGGCCGAAGTCGGTGCCGATGCCGAACAAGGTCGCGCCGATGTCGTCTTTGGCGTACTGCTCCATCACCTCGATAAACGCAGCCGCCTCGCGTTCGAGCGGCCCTATCAACAGGGCATCGGTGAAGACGATCAACCGGTCCGATCGAGCAGCGTTGTGTTGGGCCTTTACGACGCGATAGCCGCGCCGCAAGCCGTTCGCAAGGTCGGTCCCGCCCTCAGCCTCCATCTTATCCAATGCGGATTTGATACTGGCGATGTCGTCTCCGGGCACGGCCTCAACCCAGAGCTTCGTGGTGCCGGTGAACGACACGATGCTGACGCAATCATCATCGTCAAGCTGCGCGAGCAGCCGGTCGATCGCGATCTTGACCGCATCGAGCTTCGACGTCCCGCTGCGTTCGTCGATCTGCCAGGCCATCGAGCCGCTGCTGTCGATCACCAGGCACAGGTTGAGCGGGTCGCGCTCGAACGTGTCTTCGTCGATCGTGGTGCCGAACCCGATCGCGACCGTCGCCACCGGAGTGAACACGTCGAAGTCCGCGTTCCACGCCACCGAGGCCACCGTGTACAGCAGCCCGGCGTCTTCCGGCTCTTCGATCGGAATGCTGTGTTCGGAGAGAAAACCCTCGACCGTGATCCAGTCCGGGTCGGGAACGCCACCGTCCTCGATGACGGAGCGAGCGGCGGCGATGTCCTGCTGCCCGCCGGTGGTGACACCCGGCCCCGACGGGGCCATCCCGCAACCCCAAAACACCATCGCGGACGCTGCGAACGTAACTGTTGTCATGACAAGTATTAACGAGCCAATCTGAAAACGGCTGGCCGGTGTACACAAGGATGCGCAATGCAACTTCATCATGGCTCTCCTCATTCAAGAATGAAGCACCAATGGACTGCTTTACGGGCATTGTCGCAGAATGAAAGTGTCCGGTCGATAAAGAACGCAGAATTATGAATGGCGAATTCTAAGGGACGCGCGGGGGTTGCACTGAGTGCACCGGTTTTGCACTGGGGGGTATGTCGCAGGGGTTCCCTGTCTGCTCTCGCCTGCCTCCGTTTCGTGGTCGCTGCCTTCTTGGGTGCTTGCCACTACTCGCTCGTCGCGGGTGGTGTGGGATGGTTGCGGAGCGTACGAGTTGAGCGCGTGGTTCGCAGAGCTTGCCAGGTGACACACCCTACACGGGTCAGGCCAGCTTGCGGGCGATCTCCTCGTCGAGAATCTCCCGGACCGTCAGGGCGATGATGGCCTTGCCGCTCTTGCGGAAGAAGGCGTCGATGTCGGGGCGGCCGACCTTGTCCTTCTGCTTGACCTGGATCGGATACCAGTGGTCGAGGAACTCCTCGAAAGCGGGCGTCTCTCCCTTGGGAACCGTGCCCTTCGTCGGCGCGGCGGCCACGGGGAAGATGTGGCCGTCGATGCCCATGTCGGCGACCTGGGTCTTGTTGGGGATGCCGCCCAGGGCGATGGCGGCCCAGTTCTCGAACTCGAACGGCGGCAGCGCACACGGTTCACGTGTGCTCGGCAGTCCTTACGCAGTCGGCCAAGAATTGTGCCAGCGCGTGGGCAGACGTGCAAACTTGCACAGGTCCGTTTTCCAAAGCTCATAGTCACGGCCAAGCTCCGCACTCAGGCGGCCGACATGCTCAGCCCAAGTGGAGCTCTCGCCGAACCGTTGTCCCGGTAAGCCTAGCGCGGCCCAGGTCTCCTCGACATGGAAGATCGAGTCACGGCAAAGTCGTTGAAATTCATCCACGGGGAACCGGCCTGCGACGACCGCTAGTGACATGGCGCGCGACATGGCCAAACAGCTACGCACGGCGGGGTGGGGGTGGCTTGTTGGATCGACTGACTCGGGGGCGAAGCCGTCGTTGCCCAACATCCGGAAGAGGATGCTGATCGCCGCGGCGTGTGCGATGAATCCTGCATCTTTTCCCGGCACACGCTCCCACCCGAAGACTTCCTTCCAGAGTCCGTCTGATCCCGGATTGAGGTCGACGAACGACCCGGCATGTGCTGCGAACGCATCGGCATCGCACTCAAGCACGCACAACGACGGCGTCGTGGCATCTCGTGGCGCGGGCGTGCCGAATTCTGAGATAGCAGCCGCAAATCCCTGATGTTCGAGGAGCTCGAAGTGGCCCGCAACGATGTGCCCAATCTCGTGGTAGAGCAGAAAGTGCAGGGCCGTCGACGACAGGTGCATGGCGAACGTCGCCCGGGTCTGATCCGCCGGGAGGTAGAACTCTACGGGCTCGTCCCCATCATCCGGTCCTAGCAGCGGCATTGGCGGGAAGCCGGCGGTCAGCAACTCGTTCGGTGTCTCCTCCTGGTTCGCATTGCCGACTTCGGGGAGGAAGCTCGGAGTCGAGAGCATTCCGTACATCGTGCCGTAAACTTTCCCGACCACTCCGATCGTGACGAGTATGTAGTCGGCGTCCTTGCCCTTCTTGGCCCGGGCGTTCACCTCTTCGGAGTTGGTGAAGGCAACGTGCAGTGGGCGGGTCGCCCACGGCGCGCTCATGTGCTGCCGCAAGCCGTCCACCATGAGGTTCGCCGAATCGACCAGTTCGGTGAGGAGGTCGCCAAAGCTGTCCGGCAACACGGACGGATCGAACACGCCACCCCACTCCGCAGCCATGACGTCAAGTTCACTCACATCGGGGGACATTTAGCTGCTCGCTCATCATTTGTCAGCATCGTTCCCGAAATCGAGCGTGGAAGTCAACAGATGAGTTCACACTGCGCCGGTCCTCGAAGGCCCGCTTCTCTTTCGTCTCGCCCCAAAAGACCTCGTAGTTGCGGTTGCTGTTGAACGGCGGGTCGATGTAGATCAGGTCCACGCAGCCGTCGGGCAGCTTGCGCAGTTGGTCCAGACAATCACCGCAATAGACGATGCGCGTGTCGAGCAGCGCCGACGGTCGCCCGGCGCGCGTTGCCGGAGCGCTCGGGCGTGTCGCGGTGGTCCGTTTGGTTGCGGCACGTTTACGGGTCATGGCACTTTAGTCTACGTGCGACGCGCTGCGAGGGCATAGCCGACCGGCGAGCCTCGCGCGCTGTGTGCTGCTGTCGTTTCACGCCTTGCGCCTCGCGCGCGCGTTTGTGGCGCGTTTATGCAGCGGTGAACGTGGGAACGCTTTCTTGTGTTGCGCAATCTGCCGCTTCAACAAGGCCAAAAGTCGTTGCGCGTGGAGGGGGGACACGTACACTCGGGCGACATGAACCGCCTTATCGCCTGTCCGAGCGAGAAAATCCAACACGAACTCCTCCTCCTGCATGACAACTTGAATGTGGTTCGCATAGTGGCCCGCGGACACGTCCAACTGGGAAGCCACCTCAATCTGCGTCGCCTTTTTCTTAGCAGTTTCGGCTTTCTTTGGCATAGCAGTTCCTTCAGACTAGGCGCAAAGCGTCGAGAACGTCTTCGCGCAGTGTTTTGCTCATTTTCTCACATTCTCGTTGAAGATCGCGGCCCTTGGTGAATCTCGGTTTCATGGCGTTTGGATCGTCGCATAGCACACTCCGCACGAGAGGCTCCTGCCCGGATGTCGTGTCAGCGTACGAGAAGGACACGGTGGTGATTGTCACGGTCTCTTCCACGCCGACAGCCCGGCGGTGAAGACAGCATTGGCGATAAGCACGGAGTCGCTTGAAGTACTGTCGCTTCCAGATC
>JBARRC010000518.1:0-2377 GCA_049644045.1 Phycisphaerae bacterium | reverse complement strand
CCGCTCCCAGGGCATTGACACGTCCCCACCAAGGTCGATCGGTCCGACAAGTGCTTGTGCTCTGTCATCGGTTTGCGCGACACTCCGGACCGCTCTCTCCTCGACAGGTCCCGCTTCGAGTACCGGTTTGAGCGCGACGCCGGTGTAAGACCGCCTGGTGGCGGCGACCTCCTCTGGAGTCCCTTCAGCGACGATCATCCCACCGGCGTCACCGCCTTCCGGGCCGAGGTCAATGATCCGGTCGGCCGTCTTGATCACATCGAGATTGTGTTCGATGCAGATGACCGTGTTGCCCAGGTCGACCAATCTGTGCAGCACGCTTAGGAGCTTCTTGAGATCGTCGAAGTGCAACCCCGTGGTCGGCTCGTCGAGGATGTAAAGCGTCTTTCCCGTCGATGGTCGTCCCAGCTCCGCCGCGAGCTTGACGCGTTGCGCCTCCCCGGCCGACAGCGTCGGTGCAGGTTGGCCGAGTTGCACGTAGCCCAAGCCCACGTCATCGAGCGTCTGAAGCATCTTCCTGATTTTGGGGACGTGCTCGAACAACGCGAGCGCCTCGGCCACGCGTAGGTTCAATACGTCGGCGATGCTCTTGCCGCGATAGCACACCTCCAACGTCTGAGGCACATAGCGTGAGCCCTTGCAGTTTTCGCACTCCACCCACACGTCCGGCAGGAAGTGCATCTCGATGCAGCGCTGTCCCATCCCCTCGCACGCCTCACATCGCCCCCCGGGCCGGTTGAAGCTGAACCGATTGGCCGTGTAGCCCCGCATTCTGCTGAGCGGCAGCTTCGCAAACAGCTCGCGGATCGCGTCGAAAACGCCCGTATAAGTGGCCGGGTTGCTCGTGGGGCTGTTGCCGATCGGCGTTTGATCGACGTTAATGACCTTGTCAACGTGCTCGAGGCCGCTGATGCGATCGTGACCTCCAGGGACGACGCGCGCCCGGTGGATTCTCGCGGCCAGCGCATTGTAGAGAATCGACGAGACGAGCGTGCTCTTCCCGCTTCCTGACACACCGGTGACACACGTAAACCGCCCGAGCGGAAACGCGACGTCGATCTCCTTGAGATTGTGCTCTCGCGCGCCGTGGACGGTCAGCCACCGGGCGGATGAATCCACGGTCCGGCGATTCGAGGGTACCGGGATCGCTTCCTTAAAGGAAAGATACCTTCCCGTTAGCGAGGCCTGTTTCGACCTGAGCTGCTTGGGGGTACCTGAGGCTGTGATCTCACCACCGAACGCGCCCGCCCCCGGCCCGAAATCCAGCATGTAATCCGCGGCGTCAATCACATCCCGATCGTGCTCGACCACAAGCATCGTGTTGCCCAGATTTCGTAAGCGCTTCAAAGCGCGGATCAGACGGTGGTTGTCGCGGGGGTGGAGCCCGATGGTCGGCTCATCCAACACGTACAGAACACCGGTAAGGCCCGTGCCGATCTGCGAGGCGAGCTGAATCCGCTGCGACTCGCCGCCCGACAGCGTCGAGGCAGTCCGGTGCAGCGAGACATAATCGAGCCCGACCTCGACCAGAAACCGTAGCCGGGAGGTGATCTCATGGAGCAGCTCGCCGGCGATCTTTCGCTCGCGGGGCAAGAGCTTCAGGTTTTCAAACCACCGAAGCGTTCGATCGAGCGGCCACAAACACACCTCGTGAATCGTCGCGCCGCCCACGCGCACAGCCGCCGGCTCGGGTCGAAGCCTCCCACCGGCACAAGCATCGCACGGCACCTCGGTGACGAGCTCCTCGAGCCGCTTGCGGTATTGCCAGCTTGAACGGGTGGCCCGGTTGATCGCCGGGAAAAAGCCATGCCACTTGAAGCGCAGACTGCGAGCCGCGGGCTTCAGCCCGCGCGGACCTGCACACGATTGACCGACTGGAAAGTCGGTCCCACAACCGGACCGAGCCGCGGGCTTTAGCCCGCGCGGACCTGCACACGACGGACCGACTGGAAAGTCGGTCCCACAACCGGACCGAGTCGCGGGCTTCAGCCCGCGCGGCGTCTCCGCACAGGCTGAAGCCTTCGGCTCGGGTGGTTCCGCGCAGGCTAAAGCCTGCGGCTCGCTCCATCCGTGTTGTCTGGTTGCTTCGATCCAATCATCGCCGCACCCGTGCAAGAACGTCAGGCGTTGTGCTTCGCTCAGCTCGTTCCACGGCATATCCAGGTCGAACCCGATGTGATCCGCCAGGGCGGACGCCAAAGTATGTAACTTCGATCCGCGCGCGAGGACACCCCACCCGGAAATTGCTCCATCTGCGATTGATCGAGTTGGGTGAATCACGATCGCGGCGGGGCTTGCCCCTCGCTGGACGCCGAGGCCTTCGCAGGCGTAACACCAGCCCATCCGGCTGTTGAACGAAAAATGATGCGGCGTCAAC
>JBARRC010000517.1:0-1517 GCA_049644045.1 Phycisphaerae bacterium | reverse complement strand
ACCCCATCCTGTTGGAAGTGGATTGGATCTTCAACCTCGCCTGCCCGGCTTCGCCTGTTCATTACCAATACAACCCCGTCAAAACGGTCAAGACCTCGGTCATGGGGACGCTCAACATGCTGGGGCTCGCCAAACGCGTCAAAGCCCGCATTCTTCAGGCGTCCACGAGTGAGGTCTACGGCGATCCGCAGGAGCACCCGCAGAGAGAATCCTACTGGGGACACGTCAATCCGATCGGACCACGAAGCTGCTACGACGAGGGAAAGCGCGTGGCGGAAACGCTGATGACGGACTACCACCGGCAGAACAACGTTGACATCCGTATCGTGCGGATTTTCAACACGTACGGCCCGCGTATGGCGATTGGCGACGGTCGCGTCATCTCCAACTTCATCGTACAGGCGCTGCGAGGCGAGAAGCTGACCGTTTACGGAGACGGCAACCAGACCCGCTGCTTCTGCTACGTCGATGACATGGTTGAGGGAATGGTCGGGCTGATGCAGTACGAGGGTGAGGGTGCGGACGAGCCCGTGAACGTGGGCAGTGACAATGAACGCTCAATGAACGATATTGTCAGCGGTCTTGGCGAGATACTCGGGAAAAAGCTCGAGGTCGAGCACCATCCTCTGCCCGAGAACGATCCCATACGCCGCCGGCCTGACATCACCCGAGCCAGGGCACGCCTCGGTTGGCAACCACGTATGACGTTGCTCGATGGGCTGCGGCGGGCGGTCGATTACTTCCGTGACGTCATGTATGATGCCGCTGTGGCACCATGATGCTGGTGCTGCCGGCCGAAGCGGATCTTGCCCACCGTCAATAGCAGCAGGGACATGACGACGACACCCCACCCCGAGACGGTAGGGATGCCATGCCCACAATCCCGCGGGCAATTGATCTCATCTTCGCCGGGTTCACAAGCGGCATTGCCGCAAGAAGGTGTGCAATCGTTGTCAGTGTTGGCGTTCGCGCCGGGCGGGCAGCAGCCGTCATCGTCAACCGGTGCGGTGATCGGTGTGAACTCGCACCACGCGGTGCACGTGCCGTCGTCTAGGAGCGTGTCGACAGTGCATGGATCTGTGTCGTCGCAACTTGTCGGACAGGCGCCCGGACTGCCTTCAGGAATCGCAATGTCGCAGGTCTCGCCGGCGTCAACGACTCCATTGTCGCAGTTAAGTTGCAGAGCGATTCCAAGAGGAAAATGCAGCCCACCGTCCAGAACGTCTTCCATGCTTGTGCCGTCAAGGTTAGCGCGTTGGATTACGCTGTCGCCGGGCGCAGTCCAGTACATCTTCCCGCGAGGCACGTCCAGAGCGAGCCCGACAGGCGCCACGAGACCCGTAGCAAGGTCTTCCGTGTCGGTACCGTCCAGGTCGGCGCGCCGAATCATGCCGGCGCCAGACTCGACCCAGTACATCCTCTCGTGCGTCAGATCCAGAGCGATTGCTTCAAGAGCAAGCTCGGATGTTGCAGCAAGGTCTTCCACATGCCTCTCGTCCAGGTTGGCCCGCTGGACC
>JBARRC010000516.1:0-17195 GCA_049644045.1 Phycisphaerae bacterium | reverse complement strand
CTTCATCGAACTGCCGCGGTCCCCTGGAGGTCGCAACCATAATGCTGCGCTCGTCATCTCGTGCAGACACCCGTACGGATTTTATGTTAAACGAAAACAAGATGACAAACCTTGGATCAACTTCAGTGTTGAATTCACGACTTGCTAAGGCTGCCGCTTCAGCCTCGAGCTTCTTCCGTACACCGTCATGTTCGAGCTTGGACAGGTTAGCAAGAACCTCCCGGGCCCGCGCATCCTCAAAGTTCGATATCCGGTCCGAGAAGACCCGCTTGAGCAAATGCCTCTCTATAAGGCACCGGAGCATCTCCCGACACAGGCCCTTGGGCGCACCTTCGCCCGCGAAGCGGTTCAAGAACCTGCAGTCGTCCCACTGTTTGTATCGTTGCAGGAACTCGTCCGATCCGTCAAAGGCATAGATGGACCGTAGTTTCTCGATCTCGTCATGCTCAACCCCAAGCGTTATGGCACGTGTGATCATTTGATCCGTGATCAGACGCACCTTGTGGCGATATACATTGCTGGTCATGTAGTACTTCGCGAGGACATACTGCTCCACCGCGTGTACTCCATCTGGATCGATCCAGAGGCCCCTCTCGTCCTCTGGACCCCCGAGCGTAAGAGACCTGTGAAGTTGATCGATGTCAAACATCCCGTAAGGCACGCCGCAGAACCGGCTGTCGCGCAGGAGATAATCCTGCTTGTCGGCGTCGAGCGGACCCGAAACAATATTGCGAAGAACCGGCTCCCCGTACCCCTGGGTCAGTAGCTGGGCAACGATGTCGCATGTGTCTTGGCCGAGCATCTGAACAAGCTTCTCATCCGTTCGAATCAGCTGTGCGGTGATCAGCTCATGGATCTTCTCCCGTTTCTGTTCAGGAGCAAGTGCGCTCCGATCTGCATACCGCTCCAACGCCTCCTCAGAAACGTGGCTAAACGGCCCATGGCCCAAATCATGGAGAAGGGCGGCGAGGCGGACGCGCCTTGTCTTCGCATTTTCCTGCCTGGGGTTCGGGTCAAGCGCGAGCTCCTCCGCCATCATACCTGCCACGTGGCAGACTCCAATGCTGTGGTCAAACCGCGTGTGCAAGGCCCCGGGATAGACGAGATTGGCTAGCGCGAGTTGCCGAATCCCCCGCAACCGCTGGAAAATGGCGGTATCGACAACCTTGACCTCCTCATCGCTCAACGACACGAAGTTGTGTACCGGATCGCGAAGACGGATTCCCACGGCACCATCATCCTAACAGATATCTAACAGATTATCGTCCTCCCAACTACTTGTCAACAATAAATCATCAGTTTTTGACTCTGTTGCGGCCCTCGCGTTGAGTCAGTTTTCGTCCGACACGCTGTGAATAGACTCGAAACACCCCTCCACGGTGACACCAAGTCAGCTGGCGGACACAGCTCAATCCAGCCACTGCTTCCTGTCCTTGAGCTTCATGGGGACGTATTCTTCGGTGAGGTAGCTCAAGTCCTTGGAGCTCATGGCCTCGACTTCCATCTTGAAGCCGTTACTCAGCATCTTCTTGATCTCTTTCTGCCAAGGCCGCTTGTTCTTAAACGATGGGTAGTTGGCGATTTTCTTGGCCGTGCCACCCACCCGCCCGGGTCAGCCACCGTTCGCTGCTTACTTTTCATCGATGGCGCGGACCGCGGGTTCGCTGGCCAGTCTGAGCGGCAGCGTCTGCGAGCCGATGCCGAAGCCGAAAAGCGCGATGGACAGAATCACCCGGATCGCCCACCAGGATTTGCGCTGAGAACGGCGCAACGTTCGGCTGACGTTCTCGATCTGCCCCTTCTTGAGCTCGCCACTCGTCACGACCCATCGTATGTATCCGAATGTCCCACCGGGTGGATAGTGCTTACGGAGAAAGTGGCGAATCTCGTCCGCCACCGCCGCACGATATTCCTCGACCGATCGATCGCCGATGTCGCGGGTCCGATTCGCGGTTTCGACGGCCATGTCCCCGGGAAAATCCCGGCTTTCCTTGACAATCGAAGCGATCCAGCCCGCGGCTACGATCATCGTGGTTCCAACCACCAGGGCCGTCCGGTTGTAGGGGCGACCAGGCGAGGCAACGCGGTGCATCACCGCGCCGATGATCAACCCGAACAGCGCGAAGAAGAAGAGTCCGATGAAAAACGGGAGCATCGCGGCATAAGACAAAAGCCACGCAAGCGGCATCGAAACGATGGCCCCGAGTGCCACCGCCATCCACCAGCGTGCCGGCGAACCGGATCGCGTCGTGGGCACAGCCGTGGGAGTCGGATCGCGACGCGTCGTGCCCGGCACGTTTCCATCCTTTCCGGAATCACAGGACCGGTTCCACGATCCAAGTAAGTGCGCAAAGCGATATCGTATCTTGGCCTACCACGGCTGCGCACGCAATGGGCCGGCGCATATCCCGCAGGCTCCGTGACAGAATCGGAGGGGGCACGAATCACATACTGAAATCGCCGATCCGGACCGGAAACACGCATGGCGCAACGTGGGCTTGTCCGCTCCCTCACGGTCGCGGTTCTGATTGGGGCCTGCTTGTCCGCTCCCTCACGGTCGCGGCTCTGATCGGGCGTACCCATCCCGCCGGAAGTGTCACGGCCCCTATCCCATACGGGTGGACCCCAACATGGGCGGTAATTCCAGCGGGAGTGGCATGCCCAAGCCGAAGGCGCCGGCATGTTGGATCCCCGGATGATTCACCGCAGAGCACGCAGAGACCGCAGAGAGACGAGGGATGATGAGGTTGCGGCAAACCGCGAAAAGCCTGACCTACGGCCCGGTTTTGGGCATGCTCGACCTGGCGACCCGGTACATAATTGCGTCGGCAAGTCGATGGGAGAAGCGGCGAATCAGGGTGATCAGCTTACCTTCCAGAGTAAGCGTGACCTCCGGGCGCCGCCGGCGCGACGACCGAATCACCGCCCGCGCCACGCGCTGCGGTGAGTACTGCGTCTGCGAGACGCGCTCGGCTTTTGCATCCACCGTGGCTGCCGCCTCAAAGAAGTGTGTGTTGGTCGAACCGGGCGCAACCAGCAGCACATCGACGCCGGTGCCCTTCAGCTCCATGCGCAGCCCGGTGCTCAGCGAGCTCAGCGCCGCCTTGGTGGCACTGTAGGCCGTCATTCGCGGTATTGCCTGATAGCCCACCACCGATGAGATGTTGACGATCTGGCCGCTGCCGCGCTCGATCATCTCCGGGAGCACCGCCCGGATCAGCGCCACCGGCCCGGCGAAGTTGACCGCCAGCATCCGCTCGAAGTGCTCGTCGGGCATGCGAAGGACTGAGGTGAAACTGGCCCACCCCGCGTTGTTGATCAGCACGTCGATGGGCCCGAACCGCTCCCGGGCAGTACGCAGGGCGATCTGACGCTCGACCGGGTCCGTCACGTCCATCGCCACCGGTACGATCCGATCGCCGCCGAGTTCATCCGCCAGCGCTTCAAGCTTATCGAGCGAGCGCGCGGCCGCGACGATCCGACTGCCCGCCCGGTGGTACTCGATCGCGCACGCCCGCCCGATGCCGCTCGAGGCTCCGGTGATGAATACCACCCGGTCTTTCAATTCATAGGTCATAGGCCTGTTCCAGAATCGTAGCGGGCAGCCTCATGCCAGAGCCCGCTCGCTTCAACGAGTTACGCTGTGCCGAGAATCCTTTCTCGGCAGCTACCAGAGGACCGAGAAGGGATTCTCGGTCCAGCGTGGGAAGGGATTCCAGGTCCGGTGTTCCTTCCCCGCGCGGGGTGGCCGGATGGCATAGCCATACCTTCCATCGGGCTTGTCCGCAACCGGTGGTAGCCGCTATGCTAAGGGCATATCCGAATAACCTTGATACCGGAGCACCGCGCGGGCTTAAGCCCGCGACTCGGGGAAGACCGACTGGAAAGTCGGTCCCACAGAGAGATCGGTCCCACAGAGAGGATGAATTACCCGGCGGGCTGTAAACTCGTCACGGCGTGCGGAGGCCTTTCGTGCTCACGTTTACGTTTCTTGGTGTTGGTTCAGCTTTTGCGAAGAAAAACCTGCAATCAAACGCGCTGATCGAGGCGTGGTCCGCGGACCCCGACCGGCAGGCGGCACCGGACGACACGTTGCTGGTCGATTTCGGAACGACCGGACCGCTGGCCCTACATCAGCTAAAGGGTGTTCCTGGATTCTCCTACCTCGATCGCAATGGGGTCATCGATTACCCTGCCATCCGCCGCATCTTTATCACACACCAGCACAGCGACCACATCGGCGGGATCGAGGAGTTGGCGGGCATGAACATGCACTACTATGGAGAACCCAAAACCGGCCCGAGATTCAAACCCCAGATCATCAGTTCGAGTGACGTCCTCGCGGACCTTTGGAATCATTCCCTCAAAGGCGGGCTCAGCGCGCTCACCGGCCGGCGCGCCCAACTCGAGGATTACTTCGACATCCTGGCGATGCGCCCGGCCGGGCAAGAGGGGGCCGACCGATTCACGATGCTGGACCGATACGATTTCACCGTCTTTCCTACCGACCACATTCAGGTGCAACGCAAATATGATTGGCCAAGCTACGGTCTTCTGATTACCGATCGCAAGACCGGGGACACCATCTTCTATTCCGGTGACACACGCTTCGACCCCGAGGGCTTCGGTGAGATGCTGGCGGCCGCAAAGACGGTCTTCCACGAAGTACAGCTCGAAGACCAACCTGAACCCGTTCACTCGCCGCTCTCCGAGATGCGGACCTTTCCCGAGGGTATCCGGAAAAAGACGATTCTCTACCACTACGGCGACACGTGGGACGGCGGCGCATACGACTTTGTGGCTGACGAGTTCGCGGGTTTCGCCCAGTCGCAGCACCGGTATACGCTGTTGGCGTGATAGCTCGTTGAGCAACTGCGGGCAGATCGCCTTTACCCATGATCGCGCACAGGCCGATAAAAGCGGTATGAGCGGGATCTCGAGCGGTATCGGGTTAATGTCGGGGATCGACACGGCCAGCTTGATCGATCAACTGATCGCGATCGAGCGAAGGCCGATCGAGAACCTCCAAACCCGCGTCAGCGCGATCGACGTGCAGCGGGCGGCCTTTATGGAGCTTTCTGCACAGCTTCTGGCCCTCCAGAACGCCGCCCTTAGCTTCGGGCAGTCCTCCTTCTTCAGGCGGTTCAACTCGACGAGCACGAACGAGAGCGTCCTGACGGCGACGGCCGGCGACACGGCGGCGCCGGGCAGTCACACCTTCCGGGTCCGGTCACTGGTGACAAACCATTCGGTCATCAGCCGAGGGTTCGCCGACGCCGACACGACGCCCATCGGGATCGGCACCATAACCGTCGAGGTGGGCCACGGAAAGGTAAACAGAAGCACCAGTCTGGATACGCTCAACGGCGGGGCTGGCGTCCGGCGGGGGGGCATCACCATCACCGATCGCAGCGGCGCCTCGGCTGACATCGACCTGTCAACGGCCCTGACGATCGACGATGTCCTTAACGCCATCAACTCGAACACGACGATCAACGTCCGCGCATCTGTCACGGGTGTGGCGTCCAACGGCGACACGGGCGATCGCATCGTCATCGAGGATCTCAGCGGCGAAACGGGGAACCTGATCATCGCCAACAGGGGCGGCGGATCAACCGCGGCCGATCTGGGGATCACGGCAAACGTCGCAGCCGACCGGATCGACGGAACGGACCTCGTTCGACTGTCGGCGTCAACGCCGCTTTCAATGCTCAACGACGGAAACGGCGTGGGCCGGCTTATGTCAGGAACCGACCTGAAGTTCAGCACCACCTTCGGTGATTTCACTGTTTCGCTCACGAGCAACCTCGCGACACAACTCGACACCGACCTGCGAATGCTCAACAGCGGCAACGGCGTCCGCCTGGGCACCATCCGCATCACCGACCGGAGCGGCGAATCCGCCGAGGTCGATCTGTCAAACGCGAGGAGCGTGCGCGACGTACTTGACGCCATCAACGCGGCCGGCGTATCCGTCAGCGCGACGGTCATCCAGATTAACGATGACTCATTCTTCCAGATCACGGACACGTCCGGTGCATCCGGGGGCGGCGAAAACGCCCCCAAGCTAAAAGTCGAAGACGTAACGGGATCTGCGGCGGCTGACCTCGGCATCGCGGGTGAGGCCGACGGGGAGTCGATCCACGGGCGCGACGTCTACCGCATCGAGACGATCGGCGATGTCATCAACGCCATCAACTTTGCGCCCGACAACAATTCGTTCGTGCAGGCCGTGATCTCCGAAGACGGTAACGGCATCATGGTTCGGGCGTTGGGATTCGGGAGCACGCTGACCGTCACGGCGGGGCAAGATGCGGCCGGCCGAGCATCAACGGCAGCGCGCGACCTCGGCCTGCTCGGCGCCGACGGCGTGGCAACCTATGAATCGCGCCGTTTACTCGCGGGGCTCAACACCGTGCTCTTGCATTTGCTCAACGGTGGCAGCGGTGTTGAACTCGGCGAGGTGAGATTCACGGACCGTGCAGGTCAGACCACAACCATTGACTTTTCCGAGGCCCACACGCTTCAGGATGTGATCGATCTGATCAACCTCGACGATGCGACATCGCTGGTCGCCTCGATCAATGCCGCGGGCAACGGCCTGACCCTTCGCGACGAGTCCGATGGAGAGGGTTCCGTCGTCATCGAGGATGTCAGCGGTTCACTGGCCGCCGATCTGGGGATCGCGGGCATCTTCACCGATGAGGACGGCGACGCCGTCAACAGCGGCAACTTGCAGCTACAGTACATTTCGCGACAGACATTGCTCTCGGATATAAACAACGGTCGAGGCGTCGCGTACGGCACCTTCCAGATCACGGATTCCAACGGTGCGCTCCACACCGTCAATCTAAGCGAGACCGTCAAGACGGTAGGGGGCGTTATCGACGCCATCAACCGCCTCACGCCGGATACGATCGAGGCCCGGATCAACGATACGGGCGACGGCATCGTGGTGATCGACACATCGGGTGGTTCCTCGCCGCTGACCATCGAAGACCTGGAGGGCGGCCGGGCAGCGGCTGACCTGCGGCTGGCGGGAACGGCTGCGGTAGGCGAGGGCTTCATCGACGGCTCGTTCGAAATCCGAATCGAGACCGACGCCTCCGACACACTCGAATCAATCGCGCAGAAGATCAACGATGCCGGTGCCGGATTCACGGCATCGGTCCTCAACCAAGGTGGCGCGGTAAATCCTTTCAGTTTGACGATTACGTCGGAGGTGTCGGGGCGCCGCGGTGAACTGGTCATCGACACGATCGGCATCGATCTCGGGCTGGCCATGCTCTCGCAGGCCCAGGACGCCGTCATCACCATCGGCCGTGAGGATTCTTCCAGTGCGCGTCTGATATCCAGCTCGACCAACACCCTCGACGACGTGGTGGAAGGGGTGACGCTGAATCTGCTGTCCGTCAGCGATGAGCCGATCACCGTCACGATCGCCCAGGATATCGACACCATCGTCGAAGCCGTCAACACGTTCGTTGAAAAGTACAACGCCGTACTGAATACCATTGACAAGAACACCAGCTTCAACCCGGATACACTGGAGCGTGGTTCCCTCCTGGGCGATCCGACGGTCAATCTGGTCCGCACCCGCATGCATGGCGTGATGCTCAAGCGGTTCGGGGGCGTCGATGAGTCGATGTCGCGAGTCTTCTCCGTCGGGCTGCGCCTGCGGGACGGCAACCGGCTTCAATTCGACGAGGAGCGGTTCCGGGACGTCTACGAGGAATCCCCCCAGCTTGTGGAGGAGTTGTTCACACAGGAAGAGACGGGTTTCGCAGCGGTCCTCCAGGAGACGGTCGAGGCGTTGACCCGGGATTTCGACGGTGTGCTGAGTCGCAAGGATGATCTTCTGAGCGACCAGCAGGAGCTGCTCAACGGGCGGATCGACAGCCTCAACATCTTGCTGGACGCCAAGCGAGCCCGGCTCGAGGCCCAGTTTGTCGCACTGGAATCGTCCCTGGCAGCTCTGCAAGCGCAGCAAAGTGCTCTGAGCACACTCGTCCAGGCGATGAGTGGCTAGCTTCGTAGGGTGGGCGGTGCCCACCCTACTCTGGCACATTATCGGGCCTCCTTGGGGGGCTGGATTTGAGTTACCCGGACCCTCTCAATAACCGATAATACTCCCGTCATGGATAACCCAAGCGAGAACCCCTACCTTCATGACGCGGTGATGACCGCAACCCCCGAGCAGTTGCAACTCATGCTCTACGACGGTTGCATCCGCTTCACCCAGCAGGCGCGCGACGCGATCGAGAACAAAGACTATGAAACGTCCTACGAAAAGCTGACGCGTGCCCAGCACATTATTCTCGAGATGCAAAACGGCCTCAACTACGACGTCAATCGTGACCTCTGCGAGCGCGTGGCCTCCATTTACAGTTTCATTTATCGCAAGCTGGTCGACGCCTGCGTGCAGCGGGACGTGCAAGCCGTTGACGATGCGCTGAAGGTGCTTCGCATCGAACGCGAAACCTGGCAGATCCTGGTCGACAAGGTCAGCAAGATTCGAGACGGCGGCGACGGCGAACAAGAGGAACCATCCGACCGGAACGAAGAAGCACACGTCACGTTCTCAGCCGAAGGATGAGCCTCGGCGCGCCAGCGTCGGCGACATTCTGCCGCGCTGGACTCTCAACGCATCCCATAGTTACCCGTAGCGGGGTCTGTGACAGTTTAGGTGGACGTGTTTTGGCGTGTAGGCAGTCCCGGAGGCCTGTCTGCGTGCGTACACGCACAGGCAGGGACGGAAGAAAGTAGCCCAGGGCACAAGCCCTGGGATGTGATGGCGCCTGTGAACGGAAAGCCCCGTAGGGGCGGCGGAGACGCTCACATTGTTGGAACCTGTCTTCCGCCCCTCCGGGGCTGGAAAACAATCCGCGGAAACTGTCACGCACACCCCGCAGCGTTTGGTGCCGGCCCGGCTTGCGGTTGCGCGGGAACCTTCATATAGTCCAACGAATTACGAATGGCGAATGGCGAATAGCGAATAGCGAATAGCGAATAGCGAATGAAGAAAAGGGCTGATCGAATACGCCTGCTTGTAACCGTTTGGTTTTGTGGCTTCGCAGTGGCTGCGCTGGCTGTTGACCCAACGGACCCTGTTCGCAAGACGGCCGAACCTGCAAAAGACGCCCCGGCGCTCGAAACACCGATCGAGCGTGAGATTGGCGTCGAAGAAGCGATCCACCTGGCGAACGATGCCTTCGACCGGTTGGAGGCCGGGTATGAAACGGACGACCTGAAGGCGATCTTAGATCAGGCCAACCGCTACATCGAGTTGGTGGAGACAAAAGATCCAGCCAATCCCTGGCTTACCTACCTGTATGCCCGAGCTTATGTGCACGTGGGTCGGCGCGGTGAGGCCGTTGACCTGCTACGTAAGTTCGTCGAAACACGCGAAGGTCGCAACGAATGGCAAGCGTACCGGATCCTCGGTGATCTGTTTGTGGATGAGTTCCCGCGCCTTGCCAAGGGCACCTACGACAAGGCCTCGGCACTGAATACCGGCGAGCCGAGCGTGACGGAGGGCCTTTCCCGGTGCGCGCTCAAATTCGGCAACACTGAAGAGGCGATCCGTCTGGCCCGGAGGGCGGTGGCTGCGGACGGACGGCAAACCCTCCGGTACGTCTCCCATCTAGCCACGGTGCTCAAGGCTGCGAGCCGTTGGAGCGAAGCCCGCGAGGAGGCCGAGTCGGCGCTACAACTCGCACGTAGGATGATGACCGATAAACCCGGGTCACGTGCGCCGCTGCTCGTGGTGGACGCGCAATACAAGATGCTAATAGAGATTCTGCAGGCCCGCGTGAACGAGCCGGGTCACGACGCCGTCGATGATTATTCGAGCCTGGCCACGTACATCCGCGAGCGAGGCCGGATCACCCAGATGCTTGTTCTTCACGATGTACTACGCGCCATCGAAGCCGGGGTAAACAGGACCGAGCCGGACACGCCGCCGGCTCTGTTGGAGCAGTATGCCATCGTTCTGACCGAGGTGGGTCGGACCGAGCATGCCATTGCCGTCTTCGAGAAGCTGCTGGAGATCGACCCGAACAACACCGCCGCGCCGGAATGGCTGCGGCGCTTGCGCCCTGAGCCCGCCATCCCTGACACAGAACGTATCAACGACGATCAGTGACGTAGGGTGGGCAGTGCCCACCAGGTTCGTAGTTCGTAGGGTGGGCATTGCCCACCAGGTTCGTAGGGTAGGCACTGCCCACCAGAATCGTTTAGCATTGATGCGTGCCTGAATACCGACGAATGGATGCCCCCGGCGGAACGTTCTTTCTGACGTGGGTTACGTACGAACGCCGACCGGTGCTTCGGTCGGCGCAAAGCGTGGCTCGATTCCGGTCGGCGGTCGCGGAGGTGAGGCGACGACATCCGTTCGAGATTCTCGGGGCCGTGATCCTGCCCGACCACGTCCACTTTCTGTGGAAATTGCCGCCGGGCGACGGCGATTTCTCCAAACGTGTCGGCGAATGATGGTTGGTGGGCTACTTAAACCGCAGGTTGGTGGGCAGTGCCCACCCTACTCAAACCGCAGCGCCTGCACCGGGTCCAAGCGGGCGGCGCGGACAGCCGGATAGATGCCGCTGACGATCCCCACGAGGGTGGCCATCAAGAGCGCGAGCACGATGATGATCGGTGGTGTGTAAATCTTTAGCACCTGGGTGAACTCGCCGAGAAAGTTGGCGATGGCCCAGCCGCAGGCGACACCGAGCCCGCCGCCGATCAGGCTGATGATGCTCGCCTCGGTAAGGAACTGCCTCAGGATATCGAAGCGGCGGGCGCCGCAGGCGATGCGAACGCCGATCTCGCGCGTTCGCTCGGTCACTGAAACCAGCATGATGTTCATGATGCCGATCGCGCCGACCACGATCGAAATACCGGCAATGCTGTAGAGCACGACGGCGAAGATGACGGCGATCTGAGCGAACTGCTGTTTGAACTGTTCCTGTGTGAAGACCGTGAAGTCGTCATCCGCCCCCGCCCGAATCCGGTGAGAGACCCGCAGGGTCTTTTTCACGCGCTCGATGCACACCGGCAAGTGCTTGGCGTCAATACACTGGACGACCAGCATGGTCAGGTTCCGCCGTCCGAACATCCGGCCCATCGCGGTGGTCAGCGGAATGATGACCTGGTTGTCCACCTCCATAAATCCGAGGGTGCCCCTCTCCTCCATGACGCCGACGACGATGAGACTCTTGCCGTTGATTTTGACGCTCTTTCCGACGGCGGGCCGGGCGCCGAAGAGATCCTGGGCGATCTGGTACCCCAAGATGCAGACCATACCGCTGCCGTGGACGTCCGGACGTGTGATGAAGCGGCCTTGCAGCACGTTGTAGTTGTTGATCAATGCGTAGGACTCGGTCGTACCGAGCACGGAGGCGACCGTATTGCGCTCGCGATACTTGATCTGGCCGCCCCCCTGGAATTGCGGTGCCGTCGCTCTGACAACGTCTTCGTTCTCGCGTTTGATGAGCTGAGCGTCTTCAGGCAGCAGCGATTGGACCTGGGTGACGCGGTGCCGCCGGCGCTCACTACCGTTGAACACGATCACCTGATCGGCGCCGAGGCTCTCGAATCGGTCGAGAATGTCCCGCTGAGCCCCCTCCAGAATCGATACCGCGGCCACGACCGCGCCGACACCGATGATGACGCCCAACGTCGCGAGCATCGAGCGCAGGAGGTTCTGGCGAAGACCTCGAAGCGCTGTCAGGAGTAGCCGCAAATGAAACATCGGTCCCTTCAAATTACGAATTACAAATTGCAAATTACAAAAAACGGCGGACTCTATCCGAACGCTTGACAGGCTGGAAAGCCTGTCCCACACACGTTTTCAGCGTCCTCTTACGCCCCGGATGCGAGTCTTGTTGACGATGGCCCCATTGGGGCGGCTGACTTTCGCCGCGCCATCCGCGTACTGGCGTCCCGGGTGAGCGTGAGGATTTCCGCCCGGCGGCTGTCATCCACCACCGTGTCCTCCACCACGCGCCCGTCCACCATATGGATCATCCGATCGGCCTGCACGGCGATATCCATTTCGTGCGTCACCAGTACGATGGTGATGCCTTCGGCGCGCAGCTCGTGGAAGATTCCGATGATCTGCTCGGTCGTTTTTGAGTCGAGATTGCCCGTCGGTTCGTCAGCGAGCAGCAAGCCGGGATTGTTGACGATGGCGCGGGCGATGGCAACGCGCTGGCACTCGCCGCCCGACATCTCGCCCGGTTTGTGGGTGGCCCGCTGTCCCAGGCCGACCCGCTCCAACGCCTTTCGGGCCGTTTCCCTCTTGAATGCCCGGCGCGTGTACACCAGAGGCACACACACATTGTCCAGGGCGGTCGTCCGGTTGATCAGGTTGAACGTCTGAAAGACAAAGCCGACGTGCAGGTTGCGAATTCTGGCGAGTTGCCTTTCGTTCATGGCGCTGACCAGCTCGCCTTGAAACTCGAGCGTGCCGGACGTGGGGTTGTCGAGGCAGCCCAGAATGTGCATCAACGTGCTCTTGCCGCTGCCCGAGGCCCCCGTAATGCTCACGAACTGCCCCGCCTCGATCTGGATGTCGACGCCGTCGAGCGCGTGCACGACCGAGTCGCCCATGTGGTACTCTTTGCGAAGTTGAACGGCGCGAATCATCAGCCTCTGCGTTTCTTTCGATCTCGATCCCGGTCTTGTTTGGCTGGCAGCTTAGTGTAAACGATCATCCCTTCCGACAGGCCTTCGCGCACCTCCGTGTGGTTGCCGTCATCCAGCCCGAACTCGCAGGGGAGGAACTCGGTTGCCCGCTCCTCCCGTGGCGCGCCCTTCTTGGGTACGTAAACTCCGAACCGACCGTCGGGTCCCTTCTGGATCGCTTCATTGGGGCAGAGAACGACGTTTTCGACGTGCTCCGAGGTAAATTGCACGTCCGCACGCATGCCGGGAAGCAAACGATCGCGATTCTCGCTGACGATGACCACGTCGACCAGGTAGGTCACGACACCGCTGATCGTGGCAGGCTCCGGGTAGATTCGTTCGATGATTCCCGTAAACTGCTCGTCGCGGAAGGACTCGACGGTGATCTTCGGCAGGTGGTCCCTCGATGCCGCTGCGGCGGCAAGGTCCTCCGGCGTCCGGACCGTGACTGGATGACCGGGCTTCGCCCACTCCGGCGCGATCGACAGAACCCGACCGATGTCGGCCTCATCCACTTCCGCCCGGACGATCAGCTTGTCCATATCAAGCACGACTGCCAGCACCGTGCCGCCGGTGATCGTTCTCATACCGCCCTGAATCACTTCGCCGATCTGGGTGTGCAGGTCGCCCACAATCCCGTCGAGGGGTGAAACAATGTCGGTCTCGGAGAGGCGCTTGTTGGCATCATCCAGGTTGATCTGGACGGTTTCGTACGTGGCCTCAGCCTGTTTGAGCAACTGTTCGGCACGGGGAATCGCCAGTTTGGCTCTCTCCAAAGCGGCTTTGGCGCTGTCACGTTGCGCGAGTTGGTTCTCATGGGCACTGATGCGCTGGAGCTGTTCCTCCCGGTGGTAGAGTTCCGGATCATGCTCGACACGCTCGGCGCGGTACTCGGAGAGTCTGAGCGACGCTTCGATCTGTTGGACGGCCGCTCCCGCGCTTGCAAGATCCGCGGTTTGAGCCTGTTGCAGGTTGAGCCGTGTTTCCTCCCGGCGCGCACGTGCCGCCTCGAGGTCCAGCCTGGCCCGGTTCACGTTCCGTTGCTCGTCGTCGGGTTGCAGTCGGATCAGAAGGTCGCCCTTCTTGACACGTTCACCTGGTTGCCTGGCGATCTCTATGACTTCGCCGCTCGCCTCGGCCTTGATCACAACGCGCCGGGCGCACACGATCTCGCCGGTCGCATTGATGGGCAGTGTCAGATCGCCGCGCGTGGTCTTAACCGTCCTGCCTTCCAGACCTTCGAGAGAAAGACGCAGCGTGCTGGTCGCAGCGACATATCCTACCACGGCTGTGGTCAGAACCAGGATCACGATGATAACGTTCTTCATGGCTGCTCAACCGACGAGGGTGCGTATTCCAATCCAGGCAACTCCGCACCGCCTTGTTTACGACCTCCACCGGGCACGTTCACCACACCCCAATCGACTATATCATCGGTGCGACGCGAACGCAATTCACGCCCGACATACGATCGGCGTGCGGGAAAGAACACGCCGCGTACGACAATCGATACTGACGACTTGCGGCGAAGCGGCCTGTTTGACTAGGATGGTGGTCAAAACCCCGCCCCAAAGCCGGTGATTGGCTGAGGAGAGCGCAACATCAGCGGCCGGGCTAAACGTACGAGGATCGATATGTCCACAACCATGACCGTAAATCCAAATATCATCGAGATGGAATATGCCGTAAGAGGCCCCATTCCACAACGCGCTGCTGAGCTGAAACAGCAAGGAATGCTGACAATCGCATGCAATATCGGCAATCCCCAGGCACTCGGGCAGAAGCCCATCTCGTTTTACAGACAGGTTCTAAGTCTGCTCGAGCTGCCCGTCAGCATCGGGCGCGAGAGAACCCTGAACGCTCTGTTCAGGCGTAACCCCAAGGCCTTCGAAGGTCTTACGAATGAAGACTTCCTTTCAGACTACGTTCTTGATTTGTGTGATGATATACTCTCCAGGATCGGCACCGGAATGGGCGCCTACACGGAAAGCAAGGGCCCCCACTTCATCAGACAGGCTATAGCACGGTTTATAGATATAAGAGATGGCGCCATCTCTTGCGGCGGCGTCAGATCGGATCCTGATAGTGTCTTTCTTACAAACGGAGCGAGCGAGGCCGCCAAATTCATAATCGACATGCTAATCGCCGATAGCACCAACGGCATTATGATACCCATTCCACAGTATCCGCTCTATTCTGCAGCCGTGAGGAAATCCGGCGGCGTTCAGGTTAATTACTATCCGGACGAGGATACCGGCTGGACACTAGACAGGTCCACACTTGAAGAGTCTATAACCGAGGCCAGGCATCGCGGAGTCACCGTAAAGGGAATTGTCGCCATTAACCCCGCGAACCCCACAGGAGCCATCTTGCCGGAGCAGAGCGTCAAGGATGTAATCGACTTTGCCGAAGAGCATGATCTGGTGATCATAGCCGATGAAGTCTATCAGGACAACGTCTACGGGGCCAGCTTCGTTTCCTTCGCCGGACTACTAGGGAAAAGGGATGTCCCCTTGTTCAGCCTACACAGTACATCAAAGGGATTCTGCGGAGAATGTGGACACAGAGGAGGTTATGTTGAGGTAAGGAATCCTCCACAGATAAAGGGGACCGAGATCGACTTTATGGATGTATTACTCAAACAGGCGTCGGTAGGCTTATGTTCGAACACTATTGGACAGGCCCTGACTTACCTGATGGTAAGTGCGCCTGAAAGAGGAAGCCAACCGTACGAGCAGTTTATTCAGGAGAAAGAGGGGATACTGGATGAGCTGTACGCCAAGGCCGCAATGATAAGAGACGCATTCACACAAATGGACGGCGTTGAGTGCTTCGGCAGAACAGGAGCAATGTATCTGTTTCCGAGACTCAATAAGATACCCGAAGGTACGACGGACTTTGACTACTGCATGAGTCTCTTGGAGACAACAGGATTGTGCACGGTGAATGGCTCCGGCTTCGGCCAGAGAGAAGGGACGAATCATTTGAGGATAGCGTTCTTACCTCCAAGAGAACTGCTGGAACAAGTATTGCCCCGGTGGATCGAGTTCCACAACGAGTACGTCAACAGGAAGCAATAGGGCTACCACCACCATCGACGATACACGAACCCCCTCGGCATCGATAACCACGCCCACCGCGCCGACGTCAGCCGTGTTGTGCAGCGGCATCGCTCCGACAACTTCTTGCAAACCGTTGTACGTTTCCTCCATCCTCTCATGGCTGGACCGGATCACGGCGCTCGGCGCCACGGCCTCCAGAAAAGCCTTTGAGCTTCGCTCGACGCCACCGTGATGCGGTAGGACGAGAACGTCCGCCCCAAGATCGCCGCGTTGCAAAAGCGCCCGCTGGGTATGCTCCTCGATATCGCCCGTGAGCAGGATCGAATGCCCTGCATACGTGAGCCGCAACACCGTCGAGGTATCGTTGGTTGAGGCCTTGCCGTCGAAATCGTCGCGGGGGGAAAGCAGCTCGAACATGACACCGCCACGCTCCCATCGAGTCACCGCCGGATCGAGCGTTTCAATGGGGTGCTCGCGCCTGGCCAGGATTTCGAGCAGGTGTCGGCCCGGTGACCGCGGTGGACTTCGAGGTTCAAAGTGTTCGTTGATGACGATCGGGCCGGTCTCGATCTCCTCCAGCACGCTGGGCAGACCGCTGACGTGATCAAGATTGGGATGACTCAAATGCACTCGATCGATGCGCGTAATGCCGCGATGCCGCAGGAATGGCACCACTGTGTTGCGCCCGATGTCGTAGGGGCTCATGCTGCCCGCATCGTAAAGAACCGTTTGTCCGTCCGGAAGCTCTATCACGGTGACCGAACCGGCCCCGACGGACAAGACCGTGACGACAAGGCGATCTGATCGGTCCTTAAGACACTGCCATACCGCGCCGCAGAGAACCAACAAGACGAACGCAACACCACAAACCCGACTCAGCCATCTCTGCGGCGTGAGCACATTACGCTCCGACGGCTGCGAATCCCTCTGGGATTCCCGTGGCCTCCGACGAAACCGCCATACAAACAGCAGAAGCCACACGTAGTACAGAACAACCACCCACCAAGGCGGTGCCGCGATCGTCATCGAAGCGCCGGGAAGCGAGGAAAGACCTTCGACAACCCAAATGAGAAACCGGTCAACCACGGCCAGTGGTTCCGCTATCACGAAACCCAACACTGGAAACGCGCTCGATACCAGGATCTTCATAAACGCGAGGACCATGACGACGTACATCAGTGGAAACACGATGACGGAACTCACCGGCCCCCATGGCTGAATGCGGTTGAAGTGAAGAGCCACGACCGGCACACCCGCCAGCCACGCCCCCACCGACACCGCCGGGAAGACGACAAGGAACCACCAGGCAGCCTGCCGAAGCCGCCATCGAAACGGAGAAGACGCTCGGATCATGTCGGCCGCGATTTCTCGATCCTGGTCGCCAAACGGATGTCGGAAGATCACCCCGTCGACGAGCCTTCGTAAGGCGCCCACCGCCTCCAGCAAAGC
>JBARRC010000515.1:0-6428 GCA_049644045.1 Phycisphaerae bacterium | reverse complement strand
GGAGAGGGAGTACACTCTGATCCCATGCTTCAAGATCGGGAACCGGTGGTATCACCGTCTCGCCGAGGTGAAGCGCTGGCTGAAAGGGATTCAGAGTGGTCAAGTCGAATTTCGCCGCAAACCTCGCTCCGGGAAAGGGAGGTGAGGTTTGGCGAGGAAGGAGAACCAATGGATTAAGTCAGAACGAGCCGGTAAGGTTACGCTGTTTGTCACACCGCGTAGCCCATACTGGCAGATGTATTGGATCGATGGCCACCGGACAACGAAGGGTGGCAAGAAACATCCGATAGAGTTCAAGAGGAGCACTCGTGAAACGGATCTCTCATTGGCGCGGATCATTGCGGGTCGGAAGAACGAGGAGCTGTACAAGCAGCGGGAGTTTCCGGCTGAGCATAAACGAACCCGCCGCCAACGGAACGCCATCCGCGAAACAGCGACCGAGTTCATCTCGTACCTGCAGAGTCTTGATCGTTCCCATGATCACATCAAGAACATCAGGGGCCGTTTGGGCTACTTGTGCGACTGGATGGAGCAGAACCACATGCGTTACGTGCAGCAGGTAAACCCATCGATGCTTCAGGTGTTCTTGAACCATCTTGTCCAGGAGCGGGGCGTATCCCCGTCGACGGCAAATGCCTACCTGGATGCCGTGCACAACTTCTTCGGGTACGTGATCTTCAAGCGGAAGCTCGTGCGGGGCACCAACCCGGCGGCAACGGGGCGTCAGGCGGAACTGGATCGTCTGCCCAGACAGACGGTCCGCCCACCGACGATCTACCCCGAGCAGATCAACGAGATCATTCGGGTAGCACGGTCGCACAACGACACCCAGACGATCAATCTGGTCGTCTTCGTGTGTGAGGGTGGCTTTCGGTTCCAGGAACTCCAGTTCCTTCAGGTTGGTGACATCGATCTCGATCGACGCGAAATCACGCTGGACGTAAAGCGTCTGGACCTGCGGTTAGTCCGGCCGGAGCTGAGGCGGCGGTGCCTGACGCCGGACGGCCGTTGGGTTCCGAAGAGCCGGGCAAGCCGTCGGCCGATTCACGTTACCGACCAGCTACTCCGGGTGATTAACTCGATGGGTCTCGGTGGACCGTCCGACTGGGTGTTCGTCAACTCGGTTGACAACCAGATCGCCGAGAACAAGACGCTCCAGGGGCTGAAGGCTCACGCCGTGGAGGCCGACGTGCTGGTCGAGGCTCATCCGCGTACGGGTAAGCCGTGGTCAACGATCAAGTGGCATTGGCTGCGCCATTACCATCGTACGAGGGCGCACGTCAGCGGCATCCGTCGGGAAGTATCGAAGTTGGCGATGGGGCACGCTGCGGACCCGATCCACGATCACTATCGGGGTGTGGATGTCAATGCGTTCCACGCGGAGTACGCGAAGTTCGACAGCGGGATTGACGGCTCGCTACTGGTCGGACGGTGAGGTGCCCGAGCCCGAGTCAATCGGGCACTCATCGGGCACTCCACTTTGGATGTACGTAACTCTAGGAGCTACAAGGACTTATGATTGGAGGCGGGGGGAATCGAACCCCCGTCCCGCGACAGTTCCAGGTGCGCTTCTACGTGCGTAGTCGGTCTTTTGGATTTCGGGTCGGCAGGCGCCGATCGACAGGCTCCCGCCTTCCCCAGCCCGACGGTTGCTTCGCCCATGCACAGTCAGGCGTCATGCATGGGCTAGCCCACTAGCGGCGCTGAGTGGAATAGCGGGCGTCTCCCACTCAACGGGCTACCTATCTTTAGGCAGCCATGGCATACGAGTTGCCAGTTAAAAGGTTTACGTCAGGTGTTTTACGAGGCCTCCTGACAACCTCGGCACGCAACGCTCCCTTCTTCTCGCCCGGTCGAATCCAATCGCCCCCGAAAACGACATATGCCTACGGCACTCTTTCCGTCTGTCAAATGCTAGCCCATATCGCGGCCAAGTCAACCGCCTCACGTCCCCGCCGACCGTCGTACGCAATAGCACTTGCCCGGGAAAACGGCCTGCGAGGACGCAGGCCGCTACGATCTCAGTAGGACGACAGAATGACACGACGCCACAAAATATGGTCACACCCAAATCAATCCCGCGGTACAAGGTCGGGCGTCCGAACGTCACCAGCGATGTTCGCCAAGCGCTCCCACACAATCCGATCCTCAAAAAAGCCGGCCTCGACCGCCCATCCCCAGCGATCCCCTGCTGCGGTGACCTGCGGCTCCGCATGATCTTCCCATGAAGTCAGGTGTCATTCCTGGCCGCGAAAATCAGCGTTGAATTGTGCCGAAAACGGTAGAATGGTGTACGGCGAGGAACATTCCCGGTCTCATTCTGAGAAATAGTGGAAACATTCTGTTGAATTGACAGGAGGCGAGGCGATTCAGCGTCTATAGGAGTGACGATGGCCATGGCCGAGCGCGAAACCTCCGACGTGGATGAGCCCGTGGTCGAGGCGGTTCGGGCGGGAGATCGGTACGCGTTCGGTGAGCTTGTGCAGCGGCACAACGGCTGGGTACGCGGGGTCATCTTTGGCGTGTTGGGCGGGCGGGATCGGGTCGACGATGTCACCCAGCAGGTCTGGGTGACTGTCTGGCAACGGATCGGAGACCTTCGCGATGCGAAACGCTGGCGACCCTGGCTTTATCGGCTTGCCCGCAACGCGGCGATCGATGCCGGACGCGATGCAACGCGGCGACGAAACCGCTCCCAGACACCGGTGGCGGACTTGCCACTGCGGGCGGCGGGAGAAACACCCAATCAAGAGCTGGTCGGCCGGGAGAAGCATCGGGTAGTGCTGGAGGCGATTCGGGCGCTGCCCGCCCTGTACCGCGAGCCGTTTGTGATGCGGCATTTGAGCGGTTGGACATACAGCCAAATTGCGGAAGTGATGGGGATGCCGGTGGACTCGGTGGAGACTCGTCTGGTCCGGGCGCGCCGGTTCCTCCGTGAATCACTTAAGGACAAGGTGCTCTGAGGTTATGTCGCCTGTGGACAAGGACATTGAGAGGCTGATCGTCCGGGAATTGGATGGGCAGCTCAGCGAGGACGAGCAGCTCAAACTCAATCGCGAGCTCATTCGTAATCCCGAAGCCCACCGGATGATGGAGGAGTACAGGCGGATCGACGAGTTGGCGTCTAGGGCGCTCGAGCAGGCGCTGGGCGACGACCGGATGACACTCGATCCGACTACTCTGCCGAGTTGCGCTGAGCGGCGGCCGGCGCGCCGCTTCCACCGAGGTTGGTGGTTGGCGCCGGGCGCGGTTGCGGCTGCTTTGCTTGCGATCGTTATTGCCCGGTTTCCAATTGCACCTTCGTCCGACCCAACGATGGTGGAGCGGGAGGTCGGCGCTCCGAAGAAAGTCGTGCCGGTTATCCCCGGCGCGCCCGGGCCGGAGGGCCTCATGCGAACGGTCGGTACCGATGGGAGGCGCATCAGACGAGACACCGGCCGGGAGGTTTTCGGCGTGCTCGGTGACGACGGGAACATCTATTGGATTGAAGTGGATCGGACTCGCACCATTGAACGACCCGCACGGGGGCCGGCCGTCGGATATACAACTGGTGAAATGTAGTCGCCGGGGCGCACACTGCTTGTCGGCGCATGTAGATCGAATTGTCCTAAGCGACCGCGTATTCGGCAATGCAAGCGGTCAAGCAAACGAAAAGGAGTGAACCGATGAAATGGTTTCTTATGAGTCTTTTGCTGGCGGGCATGCAGCAGCATCTCTCTGCGGCAGTCGCCGGTGCGTGCGAATCGAAGGTGGACAAGGACTGCAAAGTTACCGTTGTCACCGACGAGAAAACGGTTGCACAGGATCACAACTGCGTCGTGACAATCGCGGGAGAGCCGGGCGAGGCTACTGTACTCGTCACCACCGTCAGTGACGACGGCAACGACGGGCGCAGTGAGCCCATGGTGGTCCGGGTTTCCGGAAAGAAGGACGCGGAGGAACGCGGGTGGCTGGGGGTGTCGATCAACAATGTGCCCGAGGCGCTCGCTGCTCAGCTCGACATTGAGGGGGATGGTGTCATTGTTGTCAACGTGGTTGGCGACAGCCCGGCTGATCGTGCGGGTCTTGAGGCGCACGACATCATCCTGAAGATTGACGGCGACCGGGTCGAGGGTGAGGTCGGGAAGGCGGTTGACCTGATCAAGTCGAGAAAACCGGGTCAAAAGGTCGATTGCCTGGTGCTGCGGGATGGGAAGGAGAAAGCATTGTCCGTGACGCTTGGTTCGCGCGCCGGGATGAAGGGTTTCGACTGGGCATGGAAGTTCAAGGACGCGCCCAAGCCCGGCGTCGATGTTGAGGAGCGCACGCGCACCCGTGCCAGGATTCTGCGACGCGGCGAGGACGACGAATGGATCATCGAGGATTTGGGTGACCTTGGACGTTTGAAGGATATGCCCAAGTATATCAAGAAGTTCATTCCAAAAAGTGGTAGCCGATCGATGAAAATATCCGTGGAGGGCGACCGCAAGAGCGTCAAAATGGTGGTCGAGCGCGACGGCGGCACCATCATTGTCAGCCAGGAGGGCGACGGTTCCATTACCGTCAGGAGAATCGACGAGGACGGTGACGAGACAACCGTGGTCTATGATGACGAAGATGAGCTTCGTGAGATGGACGAAGAGGCGTATGAGCTTTGGGAGAAGATGGGTGACTCGGTGACGATCCACCTGGATGTGGACAGCATCGAGATTCCTGATATTGAGATACCCGAGATCGAGATCCCCGACCTCGACTTCCACTTTGATTTTGACCACGAAAAGTGGAGCAAGTTTGCAGAACAGTGGAAGGATCATGCAAAAGAGTGGGAGGAATATGCGGAGCAATGGAAGGGGCGTGGAGAGAAGTGGCGCGGCCAGGTCGACCTTGACGAGATTCAAGAGGCCGTCGAGGAAGCCATGCAGGAAGCGCGCAAGGTAATTGAGGAGTTGAAGAGCGGCGAGGGAATCCCCGGTGACATCGAGATTCCACCTCTGCCGCCGATGTTCCGTGGCAAGGATGGTCGGAGTGACTGGCCAATGCCCCCTGTGTTCCGCCACATGGGCAAGCCGCGGCACTCGTTCGAGGCCCGGACGGACGGGACCATCGAGGTTCGCATCCGCAAGGGTGATTCCGAGCTTGTCAGAATCTACGACGACGAGGGCGATCTGAAGCGGCGCAGCCCCGAACTCTACGAGAAGTATCAGGATCTGATGGGCGCGGAAGAGTGAACGTCGATTGACATGAGTGTGTAACGGCGGATAGCCACTCCACCAACAGGCACCGGCCAACCGGTGCCTGTTGTCCATTGAGACCTCGTTGCATCGGGGCCGGTTCGTTCACTGCTCTATGAACCCGGATCCCGGGCGTCTCCTCGCCTCGCAAAACACCAATCCAATCCCAGTGAAACAGGTGTAACAGACCTTGGTTTGATTTCGGACAGCCAGAAGCCTTGCCCGTCCCCGTCAAGTTTGGTATACTGCTGCTTCGTGTCGTTGAAACAGGTGTTTTGACCGAGACGTAACCCGCAAAAGGAGGACAAGGAAATGGTGCTCAAGAAACTACGGATGCTCATAACGATCGTTATTGTGTTCTGCGGGCTTGTGCCGTTGCTTGACGGAAAACGTGCTGAAGCGCAGGACGTCGACATTAACGGCGAGAGCCGGAAGTGGAATGGAACCGCGTGGACACACCGGCCCCCCCTTGACCGTGCCGACAGCCCGTCCGCACGCGCATTCCATGCTATGGCCTACGACTCGTTCCGGAACGTGACCGTGCTGTTCGGCGGAGACAACAGTGGGTATTTCGGTGACACGTGGGAATGGGACGGTAGCACGTGGACGGACGTGTCCCCAGGGTCCGGCCCGTCGGCGCGCTCCGGCCACGCCATGGCCTACGACGAGAACTCGAACGTGATCGTGCTGTTTGGAGGATATAACGATGGAGGATATCTCGCCGACACGTGGACGTGGGATGGTATCAACTGGTCACTGATTACCACGGGCAGCCCGTCACCGCGTAAGCGCCACGCCCTGGCCTACGACGTGAACTCGAACGTGATCGTGCTGTTTGGCGGGTACTACAATGACGGCACTGAACACTTTTACGGAGATACGTGGGAGTGGAATGGTAGCACGTGGACGGACGTGTCCCCAGGGTCCGGCCCGTCGGCGCGCATGAACCCCGCCATGGCCTACGATGCTAACTCGAACGTGACCGTGCTGTTCGGTGGGGGTGACGACGACTACACGTGGAAATGGGATGGTAGCACGTGGACGGGTGTGCCCCCAGGGTCCGGCCCGTCAGCGCGTGAGAGCCCCGCCATGGCCTACGATGCTAACTCGAACGTGATCGTGCTGTTCGGCGGTTGCGAGCCCACCACTTCCTCGAACGAGACGTGGGAGTGGGACGGGGCCTCGTGGACGAATCGCCCCGGGAGGGGGCCTGCAGCG
>JBARRC010000514.1:0-3493 GCA_049644045.1 Phycisphaerae bacterium | reverse complement strand
GCCAGCGACTTGGTGAAGCCGATCAGGCCGGCCTTACTCGCCGCGTAGTTGGCCTGCCCGGCGTTGCCCATCACGCCCGAGACGCTCCCGATGTTGATGATCCGCCCGTAGCGCTGGCGGACCATGAGGCGGCTGACGGCCCGCGTCAGCCAGAACACCGACCGCAGATTGGTCGTCAGCACGTCGTCGAACTGTTCGTCATCCATGGCCATCGAGAGACCGTCGCGGGTAATACCGGCGTTGTTGACGAGAATGTCAATCCGCTCGTACCTCTCGGTGACGGCGTCCACGAAAGGATCGATCGCACTCCGCTCGGTTACGTCGAGGACGCGCGGATCGACCACCCCGGGCAGCTCACGCTTTTGCGCCTCCTCGGCGAGGTCTTTCAGGGCTTCCTCGTTCCGGGCGCAGGCGATTACGGTCGCTCCGCGCTTGGCCAGCGCCAAAACGATGGCTCGTCCAATCCCGCGGCTGCCGCCGGTGACCAGCGCTACCCGGTTTTCCATCTCTGCGCTCTCCCGCTCGTACCATTAACCGGCACTGGATTCCGCCGTCGCTGCGGCAATCGCATCGGCCGTGCCCACATTGATCGCCGACACCTCGCGGTTGATCTTCCGCGTCAGACCCGTCAGCACGCGTCCCGGTCCGAGCTCGTAAAACCGGTCCACGCCTTCGTCGATCATCCGCTCGATGCAGCGCTGCCAGAGGACCGGGTGCGTGAGCTGTCGGCGAAGCGCTTCGCGGATCGCCGCTGCGCCCTCGTGTTTCTCGGCATCGACATTCGCAACGACGGGCATGACGGGCGTCGTGAAGTCGGTCTCCTGCAGGACCGACCACAGCCCCTTCGCTGCCGGCTCCATCAGCGGCGAGTGAAACGCACCGGCCACCGTGAGCGCTACGGCACGGCACCCGAACTGTGACGCAGACTCCACTGCCCGATCGCATGCACCCTGGCTGCCCGAGATCACAACCTGCCCCGGGCAGTTGAAATTTGCCGGCCCAAGCACCTCGTCGCCCCGGGCTCGATCACAAAGCGCTTGGGCGGCTGCTTCGTCCGCCCCGATCAGCGAGACCATGCCGCTCGGGCTCGCGACGGAGGCCTCTTGCATCAATTGACCGCGGCGACGCACAAGCCGGAGTGCTTCCGCGAATCCAACCGCTCCGGCCACATGCAACGCCGTGTACTCACCGAGACTCAAGCCGCCCGCCCACGAAAACTGCTCTCGACGGCCGCCTGCTTCGAGGAACGCCTCCCAGATCGCCACGCTGGTGACGAAGATGGCGGGCTGCTGAATGTCCGTCTGTTCAAGTTTCTCAGCCGGGCCTTCAAAGCACAACCGAGAAAGATTGAAGCCGAGCAACTCGCCGGCCTCGTCGAAGATCGCTCGTGCTCGCTCGCTCGACGCGGCCACGTCCCGCCCCATGCCGACCGATTGGGAGCCTTGCCCGGGGAAAATGATGGCTGCGTGGCCCATTTCCTTGTGATTCCTAGAGTCGAAGGACCATAGTCCCCCAGCATAGCCCGGCGCCGATTGCGACCAGAATGACATGGTCACCCGTTTGCAGCGTACCGTCCCGACGCGCCTCGTCCAGGCTGAGGATCACCGAGGCCGCTGACGTATTCCCGTAGCGATCGATGTTGACCGCGAACTTCTCCATCGGCAGGCCCACCCTCTCGCTGACGGATTCAATGATCCGCAGGTTGGATTGATGCGGGATCACCAGCTTCAAATCATCGGGCGTCAACCCGGCTTGTGTCATTGCGTTGCTGATGAGCTTCTGCATCTTGAGGACGGCGAACTTGTACACCTCGCGTCCCCGCATCCGCAGGAACTGCAAGCGTTCTGCAACGGTGGTTTCGGAGGTCGGCAATCGTGATCCGCCGGCCGGTGCGCAAATATCCCGCGTCCGGGTGCCGTCACAACCCATATCGCAGTAGAGAATGCCCTGCCCGGAGTTTTCGGCGGGGGCCAATATGGCGGCGCCCGCCGCGTCGCCGAACAGAACGATCATATTCCGGTCCTGAGGGTCGGCAAACCGTGTCAGCGTTTCGGCACCGATGACCAGGGGCCGTTTGTATAACCCCACATTCATCAACCCCACGGCTACGATCATCGCATGGATAAAGCCGGCGCAAGCGGCGCCGACATCAAACGCGGGTATATCCTTCGCCCCCAAGCCGACCTGGATGAACGAAGCCGTGGCCGGCGTCGGGCAATCCGGCGTGGCCGTGGCGCAGATGATCACGTCTATTTCGTCGGCCGTCATTCCGGCATCTTCCAGCGCGCGTTGCGCCGCGTTGATGCTCATGGTCGATGTGCATTCGTCGGGCGCGACCCGCCGACGTTCGCGGATGCCGGTCCGCGTGACGATCCACTCGTTGCTGGTATCGAGGTAGTTCTCGAAATGTCGGTTCGTCAGAACGTGCTCCGGGACATACGCTCCCGTACCGCAGAACCGAATCGGCAACCGTTCCATCATCAGATCCGACCCTGTAGGGTGGGTTACGAAAGCCTCGCAGTCATCGCGCCGTTTACGCCGCGCTCAACGAAACGACGGACCACCTTGACGGTGTTGAGTCAACCGCGATTCGCACGACCATTACGTCCCGGTCTCGGCGGAAGGCAGGACCACTTTCGCACTGACGTATCCACAGACACCGCACGCAGCGTGGGGCAGCTTGGCTTTACCACACTTGGGGCAAGGACTGAGCGTCACCGGAGACAACGCGTGGTGCGCGCGGCGGGTTCGCGTGCGACACTTCGATTTCTTCTTGACTGGGACCATACCCGTTTTACCACCAGAACCGACCCAAGCACCGACAGATAAATCTAACCGCACATTCTGTCAGTATGACTGGAACCGGCCACAGCACAAACTCAGAACGAAACGGATAAGCTACGCTCCCCTCCCCGCCATGTCAAGGGACACCAACGGCGAGGCGAACATGGGGGTCCGTGACAGAATCGGCGGGTCCACGTTCCACATAGTGGAATCGCCGATTTAGAGCGGAAACACTCATAACGCGGGTGCGACTGGTCCACTCCCTCACGGTCGCGGTTCTGCTTGACGTTCCAACCTCTCCTCACAATCGCCAATCGCCAATCCAATCACGGACAACCACTCGGTCCGGGGAACGGATACGGCAGGCCCCGGAACGCGTCGACGTCGTAGGAGATGTCGACGAAGTTGACCAGCCGGTCCGGAATGCCGGCCGGCGGGTCCCCGGCGATGTCCGCCCGTGCCTTCCTCGGTGCACCGAACAGGTTTCTGAACTTGTCGACGAGCGATGAGATGTCGTCGAAATTAACAACCCCGTTCGGCGGGCTCCAGCAATCCACGTAGCCGCTCGGCATGACCATGCAGTTGGCCGGATTCGTGTAGTACTCCCCGACCACGTCGCCCCACAGGCTCGTGGTGATCGTAAGCGGCGCCGAGTAGTTCGCCGGGTTAGTAGGATCACACGTGCAGTCGATGGCCTGGACATCATAGG
>JBARRC010000513.1:0-10226 GCA_049644045.1 Phycisphaerae bacterium | reverse complement strand
GATCATCCCAATCGCCGAGGCACTGGCCGTCGGCGCGACAGGTGTCAATGCCGATGCCCGGTCGGCCCGTACCGGTGCATGGATCACCGTCATCGCAGGGCGTCCCTTCGGGTTCCTGCGTCAGGATGTCGCAGTTGCCTTCCGTGCCCCCGGGATCACACGAGGCCACGTTGCATTGATCCCCCGCCTCTGAGCAATCCACCGGACCGCCTCCCGTGCAGAAGCCAGCCTGACAGCTCTCATCCACGTTGCAGACGTCTTCGTCGTTGCACGGGGTGCCATCGTCCACTTGCGTTATCGTATCGCAGTTGCCTTCCGCACCGCCCGGATCGCACGAGGCCACGTTGCATTGATCGCCGAATCCCGAACAATCCGGAGGATCACCGCCCGTGCACACGCTCGCTTGACAGGTCTCGCCGATATTGCAGGGGTCTTCGTCATCGCATGGCGTCCCATCGTCTACCGGTGTGAGGATGTTACAGTTGCCTTCCGTGCCGTCTGGATCGCATGAAGCTGTGTTGCACTGATCACCCGCGCCCGAGCAATCCACCAGATCACCACCCATGCACACGCCCCCCTGGCAGGCCTCATCGATGTTGCACGGGTCGTCGTCGTCGCAGGGCGTATCGTCGTCTACCGGTTCCAGGATGTCGCAGTTGCCCTGCGCCCCGTTCGGATCGCACGAGGCTACGTTGCACTGATCGCCGAAGGCGGAGCAGTCGACCGGCGTGTTGACGCACCTGTCCGCAACACATTCATCCTCCGTGCACGGATTGTCATCATCGCAATCCTCGTCCAGTTCGCAGGCGATCGTAATGAATCCGGGTACCAAATCCAGCGGTTCGATCAACACGAGTCCTTCATCTCTCAGGAAGCTTGATGCCCCTCCTACGAATCCGATGGTGAACGTCCCCATGGCGTCCGCCGACACGTCAAGGACCAGGTTGCCGGCATACCGCGGTTCGCCGGGGTCGGTGGCAAAGGGGGCGGAGAAGATCGTAGACCCGAATATGTAATCGAGGCCGGACATGTCCACGGCATCAATAGTCCCTAAGCCGGCGAAGACGTAATCGCTCCTGTTCGAGCCGATAAAACCGGGGGTGCACTCGACGCCGGCACCGGGTGGCACATCGCACAATGCACCCGTCCCGAAGGCAGTTTCGCAATCGCCGTCGGTGTCGCACGCTTCGGTAGCGGGCGCCAGCGTGCCTGTCACGGCGCTTGTGTAGCCGGACGAGTCAATCTGTACCTGCCATGTTCTAAGCTTGGGAGATCCGTTCAGATCCGGGTCCCAATCGGCCACAAAGATCTCCAGAAAAACCCGCTGCCCGCCGTTATCCAGGACAATCTCGTTGCCTACGATCGAGTGGCTACCACTCGCCCCCACAGGCATCAACGTGATTTCCTGACCGTTTGCGAGTACGCTGAGCATCCCTGCAAAGCAACAACCTAAGATGCATGTCTTCGGCGCTTTCATCGTTTCATCCTCCCATGTTTGTTGTTGTGATTGGTCCTTGACGTTTCGTGGCCCGCACCCCAAACCTCAAATGGGGATCACGGCCCCGTGAGATGTCAAAGACGGCTACCCCATCCACTCCGCTATACCGTCGCAGGTTTAGACCTTTGTGATCGCCATCGACGCGAGCACCAAGTCCGATAGTTGTACCATATTTGTCCGAACATGTCCACCCCCTCTTCCTGGAACGCTACAACTCGGGTCCGTGACAGAATCGGCGGGTCCACATTCCACACAGTGGAATCGCCGATTTGGAGCGGAAACACCCATGAACGCGGGTGCAACCGGTCCGCTCCCTCACGGTCGCGACTCTGATCGAGCAGCCGAATCCCGCCGGAAGTGTCACGGACTCCTGCAACTTGAGTCAGGGCAGTCGTGAAGCATCCAGAGCGATGAAGAATCAAAGCGAGACCTTGCTGAGAGGGCGGAACGGCCAATCTCGCCAGAGGTGGATCAGCAGCGGCTGATCCACCTCTGGCGCATCGCAGGTTTTCCGGAAAGAGCCACCGGCTGTCTACGGACACGGAACCGGGCACTGCCAGCAAGTCTGTGAGTACGTGAAACCTCTGAACCCGTCAACCGTGCTGGCGATATCAATAAAATTAACGATCTGGTTTGGGGTACAGTCGGTACCGCCCTGTCCGCCCAAGTCTGCCGTGTACAGGGGCGGAGCATACAACAACCCCCTGAATGCATCTACGAGCGCCGTAATGTCGTTGAAATCAGCGACCCCGTCCGGTGGTGTCCACTCCCCGCCGATGAAGTCGCCCACGGCATCGCCCCACTTAACCGTTACGCTCGTAGCCGGATATGACAGACCAGGATTACCTGGCGAGCCGGCATCGCCCTGGACTATGTAGGGCGTCTCCGGCACGATATCCTCGCCATACACGTACAGTTCGCCCCATTCCGGCGGGGTACGGAACTCGGCATCGAACGGGTCGTCGACCAGCGTGGCAATATTCTCATCATCAAGCCCGTCGTGATCGAGGTCCATCGCGGTGGGCGCGCCGACGTATTTGCCCACGCCGCCGACGCAATCCGGCGTAATCAAAATGGCCTGCGCGACGTCCGAGCCCTGGGGCTCGGGGAGGACTTTCAGGTATCGCCCGCCGACACCATCGGTCGTCGGCTCTTCACAGAGGCATCGGTCAAACTCTTCGTCGCAGGGGCCGCCACAAGGGTTGCCCGTGTGATCGCAGTCATTCTCGGGGTGGCAGTACTCGTTCCCGTTGCAGAACAGGTCGTCGTCGGGGCACAGGGTGTCATTGGCGACGTTATCGCACGAGTCGGTGCCCTCGTTGCACGAGTCGTCCGTGCAGCCAACGCTGTCGTCGCAGTTGCGGTCCTCGCCGCCGGAACAAATACCGCTCCAACAGGCCTCGTTTACGTTACAGTACAGCTCGTCATCGCACTCCGTCCCGTCCAGGACCGGTGTCCAGGTATCGCAGTTGCCTTCGTCGCCGAGTGGATCGCACGAGGCCGTGTTGCACTGATCGCCCGCTTCTGAGCAATCCTGCGGACCACCGCCCGTGCAGGATCCGTCTTGACACGCCTCGTCGATGTTGCAGGCATCCTCGTCGTCGCAGTCGGTCCCGTTTGGTTCGAGATTATCCTGGCACTCGGCGGACGCGTCGCAGGTGTCCGGGTTGTCGCAACCGGTGTCGGTTGGATCGCCACAAGGAGTTCCAGGTAGTTTGTTCGGGTGCGTGCAGTCGCCGGTTGTGCAGTAGTCGGAGGTGCACTCGATGCCGTCGTCGGTACAGGGGGTATCATCCGGTTCGTGATTGTCCTCGCACGTGCCGGCCCCGTCGCACGTGTCGGGGTCCGTGCAGTCCGTGTCGTCGGGGACCCCGCACGCCGTAGGAGCGGGTAGCGGCGACCAGGTCGTAGTGGACTGCGCGGTGTTGCACTCTTCACAGTCGTTACCCGGGTTGAGTTGACCTTCGGTGCGGCAGATGCCAGAAATCAAGCAGAATCCCGGATCAAGGTCATTATCGCACTCGTCGTCGATTTCGTCGCACGTGTCGGTCGTGCAGGGTATGCCGTCGTTGCAGTCACGGGCCGTCCCGCCGACGCATTCGCCGTCCGTGCAGGTCTCACCGACGTTGCAGTATAAACCGTCGCTGCAATCCGAACCATTCACCGCGTGGTTGTCGTCGCAATTACCGTCCCCGTCACAGGTATCGGGGTCGGTGCAGTCGGTGTCGGAATCGTCGCCACACCACGTACCGATGGTTTCATGGTGCGGATCACAGTTGCCGGCTCCGTCGCACGAGTCCGGGTCGGTGCAGTCGTCGTCGGTTAGATAATCGCCGCAGTCCGTGCCCTGGAGTTCGTGGTTGTCCAGGCAGTCGCCGTATCCATCGCACGTGTCGGGGTCGGTGCACTCCGTGTCGTCGTGGTTCCCGCACTCGGTGCCCTCGTCCAACGGTGTGATGATGTCGCAATTGCCCTCCTCGCCTTCGGGATCGCACGAGGCCTCCTCGCACTCCGTGCCCACACCCGAACAATCCGGTGGATCGCCGCTCTGGCACGACCCGCCGGAGCACGTGTCGTCCACAGTACAAGGATCCGCATCGTCACACGGATCCGTATTGTTCGGGTTCTGACAGATGCCGAAGGCATCGCACACGTCGTCCGTACAGAGGTTGCCGTCGTCGCAAATAGCGTCCGTCACGCAGTGAACCGTGATGACGGCGGAGGTCAGAGTCAGCGGTGTGATCGAATAGCTACTCTGATCCTTCAAGAAGCTTTGCGGCGCCACCATGAAACTGATGGTGAACGTACCGAACGCGTCCGCCGGCACATCAAGGACCAGGTTGCCGCCGTACCGGGTCACCCCGGGGTCGGTGACGGGGGAAAATGTTGTAGCACCGAAGATATAATCCATGGAGGAGGTATCCACGGCATTAACTTGCGAGACGCCGGCGAAGACGTAGTCGCCCCTGGTCTCGTCAATAAAACCAGGTGCGCAGCCCCCAGGCGGGAATCCCGGGTCGTCGCAGAGCGAACCGACTCCGAGCCACGCTGTGCAGTCCGGATCGCCCGTGCATGCCGGATTCCACGGTGTCAGGGCACCTTTTAAGCCGCTCGTGTAGCCCGATGAGTCGATCCTCGCCTGCCAGGTTTTAAGCTTAGGATCTCCGTTTCCATCCGGATCCCAACCGGCCAGATAAATCTCAAGGAAGACCTGCTGCCCCCCGCCCTCCAGGATGATCTCGTCGCCATCGAACGAGTAGTCACCACTCGCCGACATCGGCACCAACGCGATCTCCGGGAAATCCTGCGCGTTTGCGACCACGCCAAATACCCCCGCAACACAACAGCCCAAAACGCAAGTTTTCAACCCCTTCATCATCTCTTCCTCCCTTGTCTTTCGAGAATGCTTACTTGACGATTCGCGGCAACCCCCATGGCTGTCCGTACGCATGCCCTTATCCTCTATCCTCTCACGCGCACCGCTTCGGCGCTGTTCCACACGTCTCAGAAGTGCCGTTCGTGCGTGCGCGTCGGCCCGATGCAAACCTTGCCTCGGTGTCGAATCAGCTCGATACGCACACCCCGTCCCATAGTAATACCAGATTCGCCCCAACAAGTCCACCCCCTGCAGGTCCGCGACCGCGACGGTTGGGAAGCGCCGGTCTTGGCAAACGTCACGCTGCTGTCACATCTTTGTCATAATCATGTCACAATCATGGTCGCGGTTGCGTCGATCGCATGCCATAGTCAGATCGCCTCCGGGGCGGAGCAAGCATGTGATCGGTTCCAGCGACAGTGGCCACTACTTATCGGGCGTTTTTCGGAGGGGCAGGGGGTGTTTCCGGGGGTTTTATTTTACCCCTGCTCTAATAATTACCACAAAAAGGCAAGCTGGGCAATTCGCCACGATTTTCGCAACGATAATGGGGGAAAACTGGTTGACGTGCGATGGCGATCCTGGTAATATCGGCCTCGTAGAAAGTAGGCGTTCAGATTAGAGATCAAATCAATGAAGGATTGGTCCGAGTCGTTTGTGAGATCGCCGGCAAGAGGGTGGGGCGAACTCCAGTCGACTGTGTCACGGAGGGGTTGCTGATGCGTTGGGATGTGAGGAGGGAGAGGACTCCCATCGAAGCGTAGATCAGCTTGATTGTGATTGTCTTGGGGCTCAATTGGCGCAGATCGCGCTGTTGTTGAGTATCACCGAGAGCAACGGAATCACCTGCCGGGGTGGGGCAGACGTAAGAGAGGTCGGGGGGTATGAAGCGGTTTTGTAAGCTGCTTTATGCCTTTACGTGTTGACAAGCGCGATCAGCGGGGACGAAGGCTCAGTTCCGTGATCGCCGTCGAAGACGCCACATTTCGGAGGTAGGTTTGGTGGCTGCTTGTTTGCTGGCAACCTCGGACAGGTCTTGGACCGTAACGATTCGTTTCGTTTCCGGTTGTGATATTCTGGTGGAGTGGAGAGGGATCAGTTTCCCCCAATGCAATGCAAATGGAGGTACGGTGTTATGAAAGCAGCTAGCGGGATAAGGAGATGGCATGCTGTGCTGGGTGTCGTCGCTGTGGGCGCGTTTGCCTTCAGCCTGACGCTTCAGGGCGAGGCGGCCATGAAAAAGTACGGGGCAGGTAAAACGAAAATCGGGATTCAGGGGATTCAAAAGCTCAAAGCCGGGCCGGGCATCCAACATAGGGGTTCCCTTCCGGTTGGTCCTCGGGTTACCGTGGACTACCATGTTGACCAGCCCTCGCCGGGTCCCTGGCCGGGGGTGCTCATGCAGACCCGCGACGGGTGTTTATCCGACGACTGGTGTTCCGACTGCAACGTGTGCACGAAAGACTCGTGCGTGTTCGGTATTTGTTCCGATGACGCCGGTTGGCCCGATGCCCCTTGCGACGAGGACGACGAGTGCTGGCTATCACCGTCCACTCAGGGCGTGTGCGAGCTCTTCGTTAGCGGTGTAAAGGAGTGTGTGCACGAGATAGAGGATGGCTTGAGGATTGTAGGCTGCGACGATGAATTGGAGTGCACCGGCATAGAGTATTGCGCGGACGTTGAGGGTGAAGCTGTCTGCCAGCCGCCCGTTGATGTTCCGGACTGCGGAGCTCAGGTTTGCATCGAGAACTTCGATCCATCGTACCTGTGCATTGATGCCTGCACCGACGCGGCCAGTTGCGACGACGACGACGCGTGTACGCGCGACATCTGCGAGACGAGCGGCTACTGCACTTATGTCGACATCTGCACGCCGGGCCGGTGCTGTGACGGCGATGACTGCCACGCTGTGAACCTCGAAGATTGCGAGGATGACTACACCGGCGCGACGTTCCTGGTCACCGCCAATCCCTGCGTAGAGCTGCTCACCGGTCCCATGAACGATTGCCCGGATTACGGCAGCGGTATAGCCCCGCAGGGTGCCTACGGCGTTACGACGGGCCTCTTCTCGCCGTTGGACTGTGACGTTCACCACAACATGGGCGACGACTTCGCGACGGACGACTCATCACGCGCGGTCGAATACATGGAGGTGGAGCTCCTGCGATTCGTGGGCCACGTTGTCGGGGACGCCAACGCCCGGTGGGCGATCGCGTTTCACGACGCGAGCGGGACGTTCATTGAGGACGTCTTCTTCCCCGACGGCCAGGACGAGGGCCCAGGGGACATGCACGTCATCGAGGTCGATTTCGATCCGCCGTTGCCCATCACCACGACGGGTTACGTCGTGTGGGCCGTGACGCCGGCCTTCAGCCCCGGCGGACGGGTCGAATTGATGGCCACCGATGATGGCGGGGGCGAAGTGGATATCGGTTCGAACGACGCCGGCAAAATGTGGGTCAACGGCGCTCCGGCTGACGACTTCCTGATCGGCGTCCCCGATGTTCTGGCGTTCGAGATCGTCGGCTCGCCGCTGTCGGGGCCGCCGGAAGGTGCGTGCTGCGACACCGAGCTCGGAACCTGCTCGCACACGCTGCCTTGGGATTGCGCCGGCGACGACCAAGAGTTCCAGGGCGTCGGCACTTTCTGCGGTGTGTGCACCGCGGGAACCGGCATCGGGCTGACATGCGATGAGGACCTTGATTGCAATGATCCTCCGATTGTGGGCGCTTGTAAGGACAAAGTGTGCGACAACGACCCGGCGCAGGAATGCGAGTACGATGAGGACTGCCCCCAGCCGGGAGGGCATTGTGTAGACCTTTCAACGGTCTGTGCCACGCAAGCGTGCTGCAATGATGAGACCGGCGTCTGCCGTGAGGTGGTGAAGCCGGAGACCTGCGCCACGGGCGAAACCGGGCTCGGCTATGCGACGAGCTGTGATCCGGATTGCTGCCCGCAGCCGGCGCCGACGGGCGGTGACGACTGCAACCTGGCCACTTTGCACGTGATCAACGTTCCGGGGATCGGTCAGGATCCGGTAACCATCACGATCACGGGCAACAACAGCGCAGCGACGCCGGATAATCAGGACGTGTGCACCTTCTGGACGGAAGACGGTGAAGAGCTTGGCTGGTGGGAGGCTTTCTCCATCGATGATTGCGCGAACGTGAGGCTCGACTTCTGCTGCACGCAGATTTGGAGCGATGTGACGCTGGAGTATGAGCCGCTGAGACCGGCCTGGGGCAACATGGTCAGCGGCTGCAACCCGTGCGGGGCGAGTATGAACAATTCCGGTGTTGAGCCGCCCATCGGCATTGGGATAGGCACATCGGGTTATGCGCGCGGCGGACCCTTCTGCGAGGAGGACAACCTGTGGCAGAACTTCGGGCCGATCCCCGCCGGGGCCTACTACTACCCGGTCTACACCGTCCCCGAGGGCACCTCCGGGGTCCCGCCGGGAGCGGATTACCAGTTCCACATCACCGTGGGGTACTGTGCGGACAACGCCTGCTGCTACCTGGCGTGCACGGGCGACCCGACCGTGGTGTGCGTAACGGACGACGATTGCACAGTGGTCGGTGGCACCTGCGAGCCGAAGTGCGCGGAGCTGAACTGGCTCGAGTGCGCTGACGTGGACGGCTACTATCTGGGCAAGCCGAACATCAATACCCCGGTAGCCACGTGCGACCACACCCCGATCACCGGAACGTGCGAGACCGGTTCCTGCTGCACCGGGCCCGGTGAGTGTGAGGACAAAGCTCCGGACCGGCAACCGACGATGACCAAGGGCGACTGCGATATCGCCGGGGGCACCTACGTCGGCGGCGCCGAGTGCGACAACCCGGGCAAGCCGTGCCCGGTCTGCGAGTTCGAGTTCGGCGCGAACTGCACGGATATCGATGTCTTCGCGCCAAACACCCAGTACGTGATGCCGAGCGACCTGTCGATGCCGGGCGGTCCGGTGGTCCAGGCGGACGACTTTATCGCCAAGAGCGGTGCGCTCAACGCGGTCTGCGTTTGGGGTAGTTATCTCGACAGCCGCAAGGGCTCCCCGTATTACTACTGCGTCGACGACGACACCTGGTCGGGGGTCGACGAATTCATGGTGACGGTCTACGCGGACGACGGCGGCATGCCCGGCGCCCTCGTGGGGCAGAGGATGATCACCAACACGGTCAGGGGCATTGTCGAGCTGTCCGATTTCGAGACTGGGTGGACCGGCGAATACGCCCACGGCGGCAAGTTGTGGGCCTACCAGCTCGCGTTTACCCCCCCGATCGTTCTGGTCGCGGACGACTGCTACTGGTTGGAGGTCGCGAACAACACGCCCGCGGAGGAAGGGGCACCCCCCAACTGGTGCGAATGGAACTGGCTCCAGTTGATACCCGGCTCCGAGAACGACTACAGCTACTCCGGAGGTTACGACCTCGATAACATCGGGGCGGGCGGGATTTATGCGCCGGAGGGCGCCAGACACGTCGATCTGGGGTTCTGTGTCGATTGCGGTATGGATGCGGGCGGTTGCGGTGACAGCCCGAGGGCTGCCTGCTGCTCGTGCTATACTGCGACGCCGCCATCGACTTGCTACGAGAGGGACATCGCTACCTGTGCCTCCGGCATGTGGGACATCTATTCGATCACTTGTGAGGGCTACGATTGCCCGACGGTTCAGCCTCCGGGTGACGAGTGTCACCAAGCGATTCCCATCGTCGACGGCATCCACTATTACAACAGCAGGTGCGCGAACAACACACCCGGTTACGACAGCGCCCTGCCCGAGTCCGGCGCCGCCGTCGATTTCGGGAAAGACATCTGGTACCACTACACCGCGACTTGCACCGGCAGGTTGCAGATAAGCATGTGCGTCAATGGCAACAGCATCATCGACGGCGGCGGAAGCTACGACTCGATGCTGGTTATCTACAGCGCTGAAGGCGGCGATCCAACCGTCTGCCCGTGCCCGGGTGACCCCGGTTTCGGGCAGGAAGGACGGGGAAGCGACGAGGGGTGCAACGGGCTTGCCGACGCCGGTGCGGGCCTCGTGGAGCGGCAGACGGATAAAGGCGAGTGCTGGACGATCGCGGTCGGCGGCTGGAATTTCGCCGGAGGCCCCGGCGCGCTTAACGTGAAATGCGTACCGGCCGAGTGCACGATGGCGGTGCCGCCGACTCCCGATGCGGTCGTGACTGACGTCGGAAACGGCACCAGGAACCGCTACCTCTCGGTCTCACATGTGGGCAGCCGAGCCCGCAACGTGGCGCTTCGCGTAAAGTTCGTGAGCCTGCCCATACCGCACAACTACGCGGACGGTCGGACGATGTGGGTCAAGCAACCCGAGCCGCGCTCCGAGAA
>JBARRC010000512.1:0-7534 GCA_049644045.1 Phycisphaerae bacterium | reverse complement strand
GGCGAGTACTGCTATGAGGGAGGCTTCAGTTGTCCGTGGGGTGCGTGCCTGGATCGAGAAGGTGAATGCACGCGCCCGCGAGACCGTCTGTGCGCGGGTGGTCCGCACGACGGCGACGTTTGTGTGATTAACCGCGACTGCGGTGTTTGCGTGGGTGGTTCCAACAACGGCGATCCCTGCAACATCCTCTTGCCCCCAGAGACTGAATGCCCAAACGGCTACTGCGACGGTTTCTGTGAGCCCCAACGCGGCTGCGGGGATCCGTGGTGCTGCACCGCCGTGTGCGACCTGTGGGATTACTATTGCTGTATCGTGGAGTGGGACGCGCAATGCGCGGCCAAAGCCTTCGTTTTGTGCAATACGCCACCCGCAAACGATCACTGTTGGAGTCCCGACCCGATCAAAGGCGCAAGACTGGTGTACATCCCCAGCATTACGGAAGGCGACGCCCTCCACGCGACGGAAGACCTGACCGATCCCGGTTTCTGCTGTCATGGGGGGGTCCACTGTCCCGGTGGGATGTGCTGCCACGCGGGCAACGAAGACTGCTACGCCAGCCAGTATGGGTTATGCGTCGATGGCGAGCGCGACGGGAAACCGTGCGACCGCGAAGCCTCCGGGGATGTCGGCCCCGGAAGTCCCGGCTACGGCACGGTGTGGTACAAGTTCGTGGCACCCGACACGTCGGTGGAGCTTTTGACGTGCAACAGCAGCAACCTGCCCAGGGTCAACGATTCGGTCATTTCGGTCTACGTTCCGGCGGAGCCTGACCGGGGAATCTGCGACGACCTGTCGATTTGCAGTGTCTCCACCCAGGACTGCTTTGATGGATCGCCCTGTATCCTCGACGAACGGCACGCCTGCGAGCACCTGCTCCTGATCGGCTGCAGCGACGACGTCGAGTACTGCTCCCCCAACGATGCGAACGCCAGGCTCTGCGTCACCGACCTGGAGATCGGGCAGACCTACTATGTGTTAGTCGGAGCGAAGATCGATCTGATACCGGACAGCCCGTACTACGACCGCGTGACATTCAATCTGGAGGTCTACGCTGACTGCACGCCGCCCGAGCCGCCGATGCCGAATGACTTCTGCCAGAATGCGACGCCGCTGGCGGGTGATGATCTCGATGTGGCCTTCGACCTCTCGGGTGGCGACGAGTATGCCCCCGCGACGTTCCACTGCCCCGGCGAGCCCGGGTGCCCGGTGCTGCTAAACGATGTATGGTACGACTGGGTCGCTCCAGCCAGGGGCGAGGCCACGATCACCACGTGCGATGAAAACCTCCCGCCGCAAGACCAGCCGAACACGACGTTGTGTGTCTACGACGGCTGCAATTGTCCGCTGGAGATCGGAACCCTGATCGGCGAATGCAACTTCGGCACATTCGATGAATGTGGTCTCAGTGGGACGGTAACATTCGATGCCGTTTCGGGCGAGTGCTACAAGATTCGCCTTGGTGGACACATGGGCGATACACCTGCAGGTGAGCTGTCGATCAGCCTGAGCGGCGCCTTCCCGGACTGCAACGGCAACGGCGTTCCGGACGATGAGGATATCGCCAGCGGCACCAGTGAGGACTGCGACAGCGACGGAACACCCGACGAGTGTGAGACGGATTCGGATGGTGACGGCACTATAGATGAGTGCGATGGTTGTCCGGACGATCCCAACAAGATCCATCCGGGCGTCTGTGGTTGCGGCGTGGCATATTGTCAAATCCCATTCAAGGGTGAGGTTGTCAAGAGCAGCCCGGAACCAGGGGAGCCCGGCCGTGGGGTGCCGCGCGGGGCTTCAACGATCCCTCCCAAGGAATGATCGTCGCGGACCATTCCTTGATAGCCTTGACAGTGAGGCTGAGTGGTGCGAGGTTGCCCGGCAGGACGGCCATCCTGCCCTGGTAAGGTTCGCCGAGAAGCTCGAGCGTCATCAGTACGGAATCATCAGCCACTGCAAGCATCAGATACACACCAGCAAACTGGAAGGCGTCAACAACAAGATCAAGGTCGTCAAACGGATCGCCTATGGCTTTCACGATCTCGAATACTTTGCCCTCAAGGTCAAACAGGCCCTGCCGGGGCGTTTTGAGAGCAACTAAATTGGAGGAGAACCTTCTTTCTTTACCCTCCCCTGCCTCGCGGGTATACTGCCAGTCTCCGAGCCATGGAACATGGAACAGAGGTTTGGGGATAGGCTCTTGGTAGGAGGCGCGTGATGCCGCAAAGTACCCAGTTTTGCGTCGGCCTGGAGAACAAACCGGGCATGCTTGCGAAGCTGTGCGCATCGCTAAGGCATGCAAACGTAAACATTGATGCGTTGTTCATTTCGGAGGACGATGATGGCTGCTGGGTGAACCTGATCGCCTCCCCGGCGTCGGAGGCTCAGACGGTGCTGTCTGGTGAAGGCTTCAACTACTACACGGAAGACGTGCTGACACTCCGAGCCTACAACCGACCGGGCGAGCTCGAGCGCATCGCGATACAACTGGCCGAGGCCGACGTCAACATCGACTATGTCTACGGCAGCACCGCGGGGAATACCCCGTTCATGTTGGTGCTGCATGTTAGTGACCTGGCCCGCGCGCTACAGCAACTCGAAGCCTGAAGACCGCACCAAGCTGCGCCCCCCCGCCGTTGCACAGGGCCGACGCTGTCGGTAAGGCCGACGTTAAGAGAACCTGGGGTGGCATGGGCAAGCGTCAGCTTGCCCGTGAAAGGGTCTAGCACGCCGACGTTGTCGGTAAGGCCGACGTTAAGAGAACGCCAACCTCTCGAAAGATGCACGAACGTGTCCTTCACGAGGTTACCACCCGCGGCTATAACAGCGGCTTAACCACGTAGCGCCGGTAGCTCAGATGGATAGAGCACCGGATTTCTAATCCGGCGGCCGCAGGTTCGAGTCCTGCCCGGCGCGTGAAAGGGTCCAGCACGGCTAGTGCTCTGTGACACGTCAAATGATGGATAAAACGTTGTGGGTGGCATGGCCAAGCGCAGCGCCGCCATGAGTCGGACATGCTTGGTGGCAGCGTTCAACATGCCGGCGCCCGTCTTCGACGGGCTTGGGCATGCCACCCCTCAGTTGAGGTGTAACAGAGCGCTATGGTGGCATGGGCAAGCGTCAGCTTGCCCGTGTAAGTGTCGTTTGCGGCATTTGAATCTCTCCAGGGAGGACCGATGGACCGGCAACAGGAAGTTGTTTCGGCAACGAGATGGATTCGCCCAACCGGATACGGTCGTTGGTCACTCGGGCTTGTCTACGCCTTGGTGCTGTTGTCGGGTACTGGCTGCGCTTCGGTAACCCGATTGGCCTCGGGCGGCTGGGTAGCGGATTACGAGACGGCCGAACAGCGCGTCCGCGAGTCGGGGCGCGAGCTTCTCATTCTCTACGAGGACACGCGTCCCGGCGTCGACGGTCCGACCGAGAAAGCTTTCGAGGCCCCACCCGTTAAGAATCGAACCCGCGACTTTGTTCGCTGCAAGCTGTTCAAGCCCTATGAGCCGGATCGTCGCTACGTCGCGCAGTTCGGCATCCACCGCGCTCCGGCGCTGATCGTCGTGCACCGCGACGGCACCTATCACGCACGGTCGGGGTCGATGTCCGCCGCAGAAATCGTGGCGTTCCTCGGCGAGGCGAGACCGCCTGGTGCTTTGCCGGTGATCAACCGACACATTCCCCGGCAGCCCCGCTACAATTGGCATCGCACGATCGAAGCGGCGGAGCAGGTGTCAAGGCAAACGGGCCGACACATCCTGATCGTCTATCACCGATCCTTGTCACACGACTGGCACACGCTCAAGAAGCTCTTGACGAGGCGGGAAGTCTACCACCGGTTCGCCGACATGGTGCACTGCCGGATCGGCCTACTCAACCCTTGGGCGAACGCGTATATCACGCCTTTTGGAGCCCTTGAGCTTCCAGCCGTCGTCATCGTTCGTCGCGACGGCACCAACGATGTGCTCGAGCTGCCCACGTCGTACGAAACGCTCGTACGCTTCGCTGACGCTGCACTGCGCGCTGATAAGGCAACTGAGATGGAGGTGACCGTGGGCACCATCGACACGACCGCTCCCGCCATGCCTTGACACGGCGTATCGCATCACCATGTTGACGACTCTATGACGACCTGGCTCAACTGGCCGAATCGAATCACCATCGCACGCATCCTGATGGTTGCGCCGCTGGTGATCTGCCTGCTCAACCTCAACACGGGCTGGATGGGCTGGCGGCACGTCGCCCTCGGCCTGTTTGCGGTGACGGCCGCCGGTGACGCCCTCGATGGCTTTCTCGCCCGGCGGTTGAAGGAGGAAACACCGCTCGGGCGATTCCTCGACCCGGTCGCCGACAAGCTTCTGATTGTGTGCATGGTGATCCTTCTGGCAACCGACACAACAGCCGTTCCCGGCTTCAAACTGCCCAGTTGGGTGCCCGTGATCGCCATCGGCAAGGAGGTGGTGACCGTGATCGGTTTCGGCCTGGTCTACGTCACCACGGGCGAATTCTTCGTCCAACCACGGATTTGCGGCAAAGCCTGTACACTCGTACAATTGACCACGATCGCTTTTTGCCTGCTCGCCCCGGATATGGCACCGGTCTTGCAACGTGTATGGCCGGTCCTGTACTGGCTGGCAAGCTTGCTGGCTATCATCGCGATGATGGACTATCTAAGAATCGGCAATCGTTTTGCCGCCGAGCACCACGCCACAGCGCAGAGGTGAAAACCGAATGAGAAGCGTAGCGTTTCCCCCGATCGAGCGGGCCCTCGAAGACCTTCGAGAAGGCAAGTTCATCATTCTCGTTGACGACGAAGACCGTGAAAACGAGGGTGATCTGGTTATTGCCGCTCAGAAGATCACTCCCGAAGCCGTCAACTTCATGCTCAAGGTCGGACGCGGCGTGCTGTGTCTGCCGATGACCCGTCAACGGTGTGAAGAACTTAACCTTGCACTTCAAACATCCGATAACACCACGCCTTTCGGGACGGCCTTCACGCTGACCGTCGATGCCCACTCCCGGTTCGGCGTCACCACGGGTGTCTCCGCGGCGGATCGCGCCAAGACGATCGAGGTGGCCTGTGCTCCCGACACGCGCCCGACCGACCTGACCAGGCCCGGCCACGTCAACCCGCTCATGGCCAGCGACGGCGGTGTGCTCGTGCGCGCGGGGCAAACGGAAGGGTCGGTTGACCTGTGCCGGCTTGCGGGCCTGCGACCTGTGGCCGCGATTATCGAGATCATGAACGATGACGGCACTATGGCACGACTGCCGGACCTTGTGCGGCTCTCCAAAAAGCACGACATCCGCATGTATAGCGTAGCCGACATCATCGAATACCGCATGCAGCGGGACTCCTTCGTACAGCGGGGCGTGACCACGAGACTGCCCACAAGATTCGGTGAGTTTGCCCTGATCGAATACCACTGCCCCATCGACGCCGAACCGCATCTTGCCCTGTGCTGCGGCGGCGTCGGCGACCTCGATGCCGACGGCAAACCCATCGTTCACGAAGAGCCGGTTCTGGTCCGCGTCGAGTCCGAATGCATGACCGGCCACGTGTTCCATTCGCTGCGATGCGACTGTGCCGAGCAGCTCGACGTGGCCATGGAGATGGTCCAGAAGGAAGGCAAAGGCGCTGTTCTTTATCTGCGCCAGGAGGGTCGCGGCATCGGCCTGCACAACAAGCTGAAGGCGTACAAGCTGCAGGATGAAGGCCTGGACACGGTCGAGGCCAACGTGAAGCTCGGCCTGCCCGTCGACCGCCGCGATTACGGCATCGGCGCCCACATCCTACGCGATCTGGGGCTGCGAAAGCTACGCATCCTCACCAACAACCCCAAGAAGGTAAGTCGCCTCGAGGTTTACGGCATCGACATCGTGGAACAACTACCCTTCGAGATGAAACCCAACGAGCACAACCACTTCTACCTCAAAACCAAAAAGGCCAAGATGGGCCACCAACTCCACGACGTGTAGCGGGAAGAGGGACAGCTCTGGATGCAACGGTAATACGCAACGACGGCAGCCGCGTTTCTGCTGAAAACGGCAGCACCTGTCCATCCCGAAAACTCTATCCGGCGTGTTTCGCGCTCGAGGAGCAAGGGTCTGGCAGCACCACATCGTGGACGAAGCCGACGCAAGCGACGGCTTTCGGGTGGACTCGGCGCCGAATTCCGGCCGGCGCCCGGACCGGGCGTCTTGAACTCGTGTGTAACGTGAGCTGCGAAGCCTTTGTTCAGGCGGCTCGGCAGTAGCGATGATGCAATCCACCGACTTGCGGAATCGCAACCACTCGGCCGCGGGACGGCGGCTCGACTTCACGTTCGATCGGCGCGTTGCGGTCGAGGGACAAATGAGTCCTCGCTAGGTGATAGTACTCGAAGTACGAAGCCAAGATGCGCCGCAGGTGTCGTTCGTTTATCACGATGACATGATCGAGGCACTCTCGACGGATTGAGCCGACGAGGCGTTCGCAATAAGGGTTCTGCCAGGGAGACCTCGGCGCAGACACGACTTCTTCGATGTCCATATGCTTGACTCGACGTCGGAAGAACTCGTCGTAGATCGAGTCCCGATCGCGAATCAAGAAGCGCGGCGCTTCGTCGAACGGAAAAGCCTCGACGATCTGCTGCGCTGTCCATTCCGCCGTCGGATGAGCGGTGACGCTGAAGTGAACAACATGGCGCCGATCGTGACGAAGAACTACGAAGGCGAAAAGTATTCGAAATGTTGCGGTGGGGACGGTAAAGAAGTCGATCGCGACGATATCTCGAACATGGTTGCCCAGGAAGGCTCGCCAGGTTTGCGACGGCGGTTTCTGCGGACGGATTCTGTACTCGTCGATGGTGGACTCGGCGACAACATGGCCGAGCAGCGCGAGCTCGGATTGGATCCGTGGCGTGCCCCACAACGGGTTCTCGCGGGACATGCGGCGGATCAGGTTGCGAATCTCAGCTTTGATCTTCGGTCGGCCGACTTTGCCCGTTCGAGACTTCCATCGCCAGAAAAGCTTGAATCCCTGACGATGCCATCGCACCACGGTGTCGGGCTGCACGATGAGCAAGGCGGAACGGCAACCGGTCCAGATTCGGGATAGGATGGCCCGGAAGATCCGGTCGCGCCGCCGGAGCCGCGGCGTTTTCGACTTCTGCTGGAGAATGGCGAGTTGCTGTCGAAGGGCGAGGTTCTCGGCGGCGAGTTCCGTTCGGTTACGAAGGACGCCGCGTAAAAACAGCACCAGGATGCGCGTCACACCCATTTCACAGCCTCCGAGAACCACAATCACGGCCCGGAGACCATAACCCTGGCGCCGAGGTCGTCAATCCGTAAGTCCTTTGTTGACAAGGCGGACGGAATATTCGGGATGGACAACGGTGGTGCTCAGACGGCGAACAACTCGGGCTTCAGCGGTCGTCATTTAAGCCGGGCATCGGCATCGATCGATTGGAGCCAAGCCTGCCAGGCGATCCTTCAGGAACCGGCCGGTATAGCTCTGCGGGCAGGCGGCGACCTGTTCCGGCGTGCCCTCGACGACGATGGA
>JBARRC010000511.1:0-4393 GCA_049644045.1 Phycisphaerae bacterium | reverse complement strand
TGAGGACGTCACCCACGAGCGGTGACGCTGCACGAAAACGAAGGACGCTGTAGGGGGGCCTTGTTCAAAACGGCAGCGTCTCCTTTCTGCTGCCCCTGCAAGATCACAGTAACGGTGCCACGCTGGGGAGCGAAGTAGAAGTACCATCGATCGGCCCAGACACGCATGACGTCGGTTCCGAGGATGAGGTCGGGCAGGCCGGCGACATCGAAGAGCCCGACCTGAACAGCCACAGTCCCAAGGTGCCCCTGGGCTACGGTTATGTCGAGGCGATTCGGCGTCAACGCCGCAGGCGTACCCACCAACCCGCGCCGCATCACACTTGCGTTCGTACCCGTATCGAGCAGGGCGAGCACAGTCTGGGAGTCCCCACCTGACCGTACTTCCACTTCAATAAATGCACTATCGAAATCGGACAGGTGCGGCGGCGGAGGTTCAAACGCCAACACGATGTCGCCTCTCGGAACGGAAATAAGGAAGGACGCCTCCCCATTCGGGAAATCAAGTGCGAGCACGGCACCTGTCTTGCGGAAAAAGAAAAACCCCAATCCGTTGCAATTGCACACCGAGAGACCGACCAGAGCGGACTCCGCAGTGGTTACCCAATCACCCACCGTGTAGCGGAACCCCTCCGTGATCCCGACCTGCTCCTTGCCCCCGAACGCCAGCACTTCCGCGGAATCAACCACCTTCAGGCCGAAGCTCTCACGGAGCAGCAGTTCGTATCCACCGCCGGTATCGATGACCGCCACGCCGATCGGCTCACCGTCGATAGCTAACGGGGCATGGAAAAGCGGCGCCGACCTCGGCGCAAAGATGTCGCCGCAGCCGCCGGCAAGGGCTGACAACAGACACAGACCACTGATCGTGGGCAGAAGCTTCATGGCCGCAGGTCGCTGTCGATCGCGGAGGGACGTTATCACCGTCGAATTCTACATCGCGGTCAGTGTCCCGAACAGCCGTAGGGGGGGAGACCGGGTGCATGACAATTTAGGCGGTCTTGGAGTACGTGGGGCCTCGGGTTCCCCGACCCTGGGTGGCATGGGCAAGGGCCGCCGCCAAGGAGGCTTCGAACCAGGCAAAGCATGTTCGTGGCGGTCCTTGCCCGTGGGTGGTGTGAGACTGCTGTCTGCACGGGCAAGCTCCGTTTTTGCGCCTCCGCACGAACTCCCTATGGGCGGACGTCCATCGTCCCCGGCTGCATTACGCCTCGTCCGCTTGCCCATGCCACCCCCGCCAGAAGTGTCACGCACCTGGGGAGACCCGTTGTGGTTCACGCTCTCGGATGGCTCGCGTCCATTCCCCCCGTGATTAGATCAGATGGCCGGCGTCGATGAGCGTGCGCTCCTGCTCGGCCAGGCAAAGGTCGGCATCAATCATCATACGGCAGAGTTGGGGCATGGTCACCTTCGGCGTCCACCCGAGCAGGTTGCGTGCCTTCGTGGCGTCACCCTGTAGGGCATTGACCTCGGTGGGGCGGAGATATCGCGGATCGAACTTGAGGTGCCGTTCCCAATCGAGGTCGAGGTAGTCGAAGGCCTCCTCCAGAAACTCGCGAACGCTGTGGCATTGCCCTGTTGCGACGACGTAGTCGTCCGGGTCCTCCTGCTGCAGCATCAGCCACATCGCCTCGACATACTCCCCGGCGAAGCCCCAGTCCCGTTTCGCGTCGACGTTACCCAGGTAGAGCGTGTCCTGGAGCCCCAGCTTGATACGGGTGACGGCGCGGGTGATCTTGCGTGTCACGAATGTTTCACCGCGGCGCGGCGATTCGTGATTGAACAGGATGCCGTTGCAGGCGAACAGATCATATGCCTCCCGGTAATTGACGGTCTGCCAGAACGCCTGGACTTTCGCGCAGGCGTAGGGGCTTCGCGGATAGAACGGTGTATACTCATTCTGTGGGGTTTCGGCCGCTGTGCCGTACATCTCGCTGCTGGAGGCCTGATAGAACCGCACTTCCCTCCCGTTTGTGCTTCTGTAATCGCGAATCGCCTCCAGTAAGTGCAGTGTGCCGATCGCGACGACCTCGGCCGTGTAGACCGGTTGGTCAAAGCTCGTACGGACGTGCGATTGTGCGGCCAGGTTGTACACCTCGTCGGGCTGCACCTCGCTGATGATACGCCTGAGACTGATGGCATCCAGTAAGTCGCCGTAGTGAAGGTGGAGGCGCACATCGTTCTCGTGAAGATCACGGTACAGATGGTCGATGCGCTGGGTGCTGAAGTTACTGGCCCGGCGTATCACGCCGTGAACGTGATAGCCCTTGTTCAACAATAGCTCTGCCAAGTACGAGCCATCCTGGCCGGTGATACCGGTGATGAGCGCGACCTTCGCCATGGTACGTCCTTTTCAAAATTCCGGTCGCAGGTCGGGGACGGTGGCGCACACGCCTAAGACCGTGTTTGAAGAGCTTTCAACTAACCAACCATCAACAAGGATGAAGGCTGAAGGATGAAGGATGAACGAGGCCAACGCAATCCCGGCAATTCACCCTTCATCCTTCATCCTTCATCCGTGGCCATGCCACGCACTCTTCAACGCTGGGTTACGTAGCTGCAACCGTCACTCCCACGAACGGACTATCGGCCGATTCCACCTGCGCCGGCGAATGGATTTCGTCGCTTACCGGCTGATCGCCCGGGCCGAACCAGTGATACACAGGCAGGGATAGCCGCGTGGTCAATCGGTTGTAGGTGTCCGTGCCGTGCACGGCCGAACTGTTCCCCACCACAACCGCATCCGGCTCCCGGCCTAAGAGCCTATCCCGGCAGGTCTGATTCTGAGTGCCACTGGCGGCTTGTCCGCCAGTGCACGGGCAGGCAAGCTGCCCGTGGCACCCTACTGAGACAGGCTCCAAAGCCTCGTCGAGCGGAAGCACCGGTACCCCACGATACCAACGCCCGGGCGCGTAAAAGTTGTTATCACCGACCGCCATAACGGTGATTCCTGTCTCCCGGGCGGCCCGGTGAAAAGCGAAGACATTCTTGCCCAGGTCTGCCAGCACGATCCGCCTGACCCCGCGCCTCGCCAGATCGGCCATGCGATCCTGCACGAACTTCCACCGAAAAAAGTGCTCCAGCGCATCGGCTGACAGCCGGCGCGCCCGGTAAATCCATCGTTCTCGCAGACCGTGCCACTGACCGGCCAGGACACCGCGAACGAAGGATGGAATGTGCTGATCGCGCTGGGCCAGCCACGCATAACGCTGCAGGGCATCTGCCCGATAGATTTCATAGGAGGGTGACGGTAGGTAGCGGGCGAGGACACGCAGGTTGTTGCGGATGTCGTAGTAGGTGGTCCGCTCGGTCTTGCGGGCGCAAGCCGTCTTGAGATGATCAACGTGCAGATCGTCGAACGTCCTGACGCGCCACCCCGCGCCTACGAGACGGAAGGCAAGATCATACTCCTCGGCCTGCATGAAGAAGGAGCGGTCCAGGCCACCCACCATCCGAAACGCCTCCGCCCGAAGGCCCACGCCGCACCCGACAAACACGCCGGGTAATGCACTCCCCTCTTTCCGACCGTCCGGCAGATGGACCACGAACCCGGCTGCTCCAAGATCGGGATCCTCCTCAAACCGTTCCACCATCCGCGCAACCGAGCCTGGATGCGGGAACGAGTCGTCGTCGAGGAAGACGATGTAACGACCGCCGGCCCGCTTGACGCCGTAGGATTTTGCGCAGCTACCGGCGTTGTGGCGGAGTCTGATGAGGATGTCGGTTTGAGCTGCGATCGCCTCGGGCGTACCGTCGTCCGATGCGTTGTCCACCGCGATGATTTCGTAGTCACGGCGGTCAAGGCCGCACCGCGCCACTCGCGCGAGCGTTTCGATCGCAACCGCGCGTCGGTTGTGGGTGGCAAGGACAAAGCTAATATGGGGTCGACACCCGTTGCTCATATGGGGGGTCCCGGATAACGCTATTATCGGTCGGTCGGACCCCAAGGATTAAGAGCGTGTTTGATAAGCTCACTTCATCTTCCATCCTTCCGCCTTCATCCTTGTTGATGGCTAGTGGTTGAAAGCTCTTCAAACACGCGCTTATGACTTTACGACGAGCCGATGTCCGTGCTACAATGTCGGGGAGCATCGCGGACCACGCTACTGCACGAATAGTAGTGCAAAAAATCCGCGAAATGTATAGTGCAAAATCGCGTTTGCGGGCGTAATTCAGTGGTAGAATGCCAGCTTCCCAAGCTGGACGTCGGCGGTTCGAATCCGCTCGCCCGCTTTTCGACAGGCGGTGTCAATTGATGCCGCCTGTTGTCGTAAGTACCTTTCTTGCAGGGGTTTCCGTTCGACCCATCCCGCTTCCGACGACGAGGCTTGCGGCCATTCGATGACAGCCGATGTCGATCGATGGACCCCGTTCCACCAAGGAAAACACCAAGC
>JBARRC010000510.1:0-7232 GCA_049644045.1 Phycisphaerae bacterium | reverse complement strand
TGTTCGAACCGGCTCGCATAACGCCGGCGGAGATCGCCGGTCTGGACATTCAGCCGGAGTTCTTCCGGTTCGTGTTCGGAACGGAGGTTCCCAACGAACGCTACGACCCGAGCGGCAACCCCTACTTCGACGACGCTAACGGTAACGGCGTCGAGGATCCGGGCGAGCTCACGGCCGACTTCAGGCCGACTCTGTTCAACCCCGACGATTGGCGCTCCACCGACGTTGGTCGCTACTACCGCTGTGCCAACGGGGAGGCTGTCCGCATCGAGGATGTTGACTTCGAGTCGCCTGAGCCGCGAACACGCAACGGAGAAGCGCTCGTTCCACGAATCTATGTGCCACGGCTCAATGCGTTCAAGTTCGGTCGCCCGAACACGGCGATCAACCTGCTGACGACGTTCCTGCCGCCGGAGTTCTTCGACGGAACCCATACAGTGAGCGAGGATACGCCGCTGGGCATGTTCCAGGCTGTCGCGACGATCAATCTGGTGATGGAGCAGGTCTTCAACGTGGAAGCGGTGATCGACATCGACGGCGATGGACCGTTCCAGCAGGAGCACATGTTGGTCGACGCGCATCTGTTCGTGCTGCCGATCGGCGATCCGTTCGTGTTGATCCTCGACGGATTTGAGACGCTGTCCGAAAAGCCTGCGGAGTAATCAGCCGGATTCCGATCTGCGAAGGGTCGGAGGCGACAACGAGAAACACCAGGCCGGAGACATGACCGGCCTGGGATGATGCGGTCTCGCGTTCCGCGTTGGCTGTCCAAGCCCCGATCACCAGCACCGGTCCCTCTCCGGCGCGGGTGGTCGGGGTTTTTGTGAATAGCGAATAGCGAATTGTGAATGACGCATCGCGAAGTGCGATCAACAACAAACTTGCAGGTTCTCGCTATTCGCTATTCTGAATTCGCTATTCGCAGCTAAAGTTAATGGTCATCCCGTCACACGTCCTTTGAAGTCCCACGTGAATAGGTTGATCGTTAAGTGCACGAATCGAATGGCCAAGTATGCGAAAAGTTCTGCCCGGCGAACCGCTCACGTGGAACTCCGTTTGCAAGGTGTAACTGCCGTCTGCTGCACCGGCAAGCAGCAGCGCTTGACGTTGGAGCGAGTAAGGGTTATCTGGCAGATGTCGGTTTAGAACAGGCGCGGCATTCTCCGACCCCGATGACGGCAAAAGGCGGTAACACGATGAGTGCACAGAGTACGAGTATTAAGGAAGACGTGTGGATCCCGACCTCCTGTGGTGGCTGCTATGCCCAATGCGGGATCAAGGCCCACCGAGTTAACGACGTGATTGTCGACCTCGAGGGCAACCCTGAGACTCCCGCCGGGAGCGGGCGGATCTGCGCAAAGGGCACGGCCCAACTGATGACGCTTTACGACCGGCACCGCATCAACTATCCGGTCAAAAGGACAAACCCTGAAAAGGGCGTGGACGTCGACCCTAAGTGGCAGCGAATCTCCTGGGACGAAGCGCTCGACACCATCGTGTCCAAGCTCAAGAACATGAAGGATCACCGGGGGTGCTACTTCCAGGCCACCACGGTGCAGACCAGCGAGATCCGATTCGCGGTCATCGCCTTCATGCGGGCCTGGGGTTTCAAGAACTACTGGGTCTCGGGAGGCGGGCTGTGGTGCGGCAACGGCGCGCACTTCATGAACGGCATCATGCACGCCGCATGGTCGATCATTCCAGACTGGACTTATAACAACTACACTGTCTATTTCGGCTGCTCGAAGGGCCACGGCGCGGGGCACGCCGCTTTACAGAGCGCTCAGTGGGTCGCAGACGCTAGGGCCAGGGGGATGAAGGCCGTCGTCTTCGACCCGTTCCTCTCCACCCAGGCTTCCAAGGCTCACGAGTGGGTGCCGATCCGCGTGGGGACGGACGGCGCGGTGGCCCTGGGGATGATTAACATCATCCTCAACGAACTGGGAATTTGGGACGCCCACTATCTCAAGCTGAAGACGAACGCCCCCTACCTGATCCAACCGGATCAGCATTATATGAGGGACCCCGAAACCAATAAGCCTCTCATCTGGGATCCGGAAGACGGCGAGGCAAAGACTTTCGACGACGAGTCCATCAAGGACTACGCTCTCGAGGGCAGCTATGAAGTCAACGGCACCACCTGCCACCCGTCGTTTCAGCTTTTCAAGGAGCATGTGAAGAAGAACTATCCGCTGGACAAGGTGGAAGAGATATCCAGCGTGCCGCAGGCGACAATCCGTCGCGTGGCGAAGGAATTCGTCAAGCACGCGCAGATCGGCAGCACGATCACCGTCGACGGGAAGGAGCTTCCGCTCAGACCGGCGGCCGCCATCTTCTTCCGCGGCAGCCAGGGGCATGTCAACTCCGGTTGGAACTGCCTGGAGATCGACCTGCTCAATCACATCGTGGGAGCCGCCGATGTGCCGGGCGGGGCCATGGGGCACGGGCCTCCGGTCTCCCACGGGCATCCCGACACCGGCAAGCCCGACACCGTGCCATACCCTTGCCCGGACGGCCTTATGGTCGTGAAAGGTTGGGTCTACGACCATAAACCATACCCCCTCAGGGAGCCGGCGCCGCCGCAGAGGCTCGACCTCCAGGATATGTTCCCCTGCTCGGTCTACAACGCATTCACGATCTGCACGCCCGAGTGGGAGAAATACATGGAGGATTTCAAGATCGACTATCGGCCGGAGATCATGATCAACTTCGGCTCCAATTCCGTGATGACGATGGCCAATGCGCACGACGTTACGGAGAATTTCCTGAAGAAATTCGACTTCATCTTCTCATTCAACATTTACCATAATGAGTTTACCGAGGCGGTGGCGGACATTGTCCTTCCCGACGCCTGCTTCCTCGAGCGGTACACTCCCTGTGTCACCTTCCCGTCAACATTCTGTCATCCCACCGGCATGGATCATTGGGTCTGGCAGATACGACAGCCCGTCGTAGAGCCGCTCTACGAGCGCCGCGACTTCAATGAAATGATGTTGGAGATCGCCAAACGGCTCGGCATAGCGGACAAGTACTACGACGCGATCAATAAGATCATCCCCGTGCGCTATGGTGGGGAGATGGCTCCGGAGTACCAGCTTGATACAAAAGGTGACTACAGTTGGCAGGATATCGTCGACCGGGTGCTCAAGGACAGACTGGGGCCGGATAAGGGACTGGAGGCCTTGAAGAAGACCGGTCTGGAGAAGTGGCCGACCAAGGTCGAGGAGATGTACTGGCGGTGGTTCACACCTGTCAGGGTGCCGATCTACTTCGAGTACTTCATCGACGCCGGGGAAAAGGCCAGGAAGCTCCTGGCCTCCTATGGGCGGGAGGACATACTGGACTATAGATTCTACACTCCCCTGGCTGAATGGTTCCCCTGCCCCTCGCACGAGGAGAAGAACCCGGATTTTGATCTGTGGGCTTTCAGTTGGCGGCCCTCTTTCCACACACAGTCCTCGACCCAGAACAACCCGTGGCTCGATGAGGTGTCCGTCAACGATCCGTTTGTGTATTTGATCCAAATCAATGCCGAGACGGGCAGGAAGAAGGGCCTGAAGGATCATGATGTTGTCTGGGTCGAGAACCCGGATGGCAAAAGGATCAAAGGGCCGGTGAAGTTGGTCGAGGGCATGCACTCCGAGCAGTTGGGTATCGCCGGGTGCCACGGCCACTGGGCCAGGGGCACGCCGATTTCCAAGGGTAAAGGTCAATTCTTCGATGACCTTATCAATTGCGATCTTAAACACACGGACTCACTCACCCAGGGCTCGGATGCCTGTGTAAAAGTGAAGATCTACAAAGCCTGAGGATTGACGATTGGGGATTGGAGACTGGAGATTGACCTTGGACCTGAATCCGCAATCCCCAATCGGCAATCGGCAATCGTCATGGTACGTTGAAAGATCGAAAGGTGTTTTGAATGCCCCGCTATGGATTTGTCATTGATCTGAAGAGGTGCTATGGGTGTTATAGCTGCCAAGTTGCCTGCAAGGCGGCGAACCACACACCACAGGGCATTGACTGGGCCAGGTGCGTACCGGCGGAGACCGGTTCGTTTCCCTCCGCCCTCAGGCAGATGATACCTATGATCTGCCAGCAGTGCGCGGATCCGGCATGCCTGACCGTCTGTCCAACAGGGGCGACTACGCAGGACGAGAACGGCATCGTCCACGTGGACAAGGACCTCTGCATGGGCTGCAAGTACTGCATCATGGCCTGTCCCTACGGCGCACGACAGACGGTGGACGAGTGGAAGACCTACTTCCCCGACGCCGACGGCGAGCTCGACGCGTACGAGGCCTACGCGAAGGAACAGTGGGAGGAGAAGAACGGCTACGGCATAGCCACCAAGTGCGACTATTGCATGGACCGCGTAAAGGAGGGGCGGCAGCCCGCCTGCGTGGAAGCCTGTCCGGCCAAGGCTCGCTACTTCGGTGATCTCGACGATCACGAGAGCGAGGTATCCATTTTGATAAGGCGCGAACGCGGGTTCCAGCTTAACCCGGAGTTTGGAACCGATCCGTCTTGCTATTATCTGCCGCCGAGGTAAGTCCGTACCGCAACCGCAAGGGAGCGGACGGTACAAGGATGAAGGATGAAGTCCATACCGCGACCGCAAGGGAGCGGCTGGGGAAACGTCAAATAATTCAAAGCGTTGGAACGACAACATGATACCGAATCTGAAAGCTCAATCCAAATGGGGGTGGTTGGTCGCGGCTTACCTTTTCCTGGCCGGACTCGGCGGAGGCGCCTATGTCACGGGCGTCGTGGCTGATTTTACCGGAGGGGAGTGGGTCGGCATTTCCAAGATCGGTATTTCCCTGGGATTCCCCTGCGTCGCAGTGGGATGCATCTTCCTGTTGCTGGATCTGGGTTCACCGATGAACTTCTGGCGCGCCGGGATGCGCCCCAATACATCATGGATCGCTCGTGGCACGATCATCATCACGATCTTCATGATCCTCGGGGCTATTCACATCGCCTTCTGGCTCTGGCCGTTCAACGGACTCGTGGAGGCTACGGGTACCCGCCGGTTCTTGGGTGTTCTTGGGATCGTGTTCGCCTTCGGTACGATGATTTACACTGGAATCCTGCTGGCGGCCGCGCGGCCCATCGCCTTCTGGAGCACGCCCATGGTGCCTTTGCTCTTCCTCGTCTCCGCACTCTCGACGGGAATCATGGCCGTCGTCCTGATCGCGTCGCTGGCGGGAGGAACGCACGCCGAGCAGATCCATTCCCTGGCACAGTTCGACGTCCTGCTCATCCTCCTGGAGATGTTCATACTTGGCTTCTACTTCCAGGGCACACACCGGGTTCCCGAGTCGCGGGCGTCGACCCGGTTTGTGCTTGTCGGCGACGTCGCACCGCTTTTCTGGTGGGGCGTAGCCGTCCTTGGCCTGACCGCTCCCTTGCTGCTCGATTTGTTGGGGACATTTGTCCTTGCTGGTGGCGGGGCAGTGGCTGTCGCGATTCTGGCATCCCTGCGTGGAATCACCGGCGGTCTGTTTCTGAGGAAGGTGGTCCTCTCCGGCGGTATCCACGCCCCCATCAGAGCCGGCCGTTTCGAGATCGGCCTGCCGATTGTCTGATTGTTGCGCTGTCAGCTATCAGCTTGTGATTTGTTTCAATCAAAGTGAGGCAATCGCCGACCACGCCCGGGCGCGTTTGCAGACCGACGAGAGGCACGATACGATAATCCGCGCAGGGGAGGGAGATGGGCGCGGTCTTCGTTCCCGGGAGGACTGTGCGCAAATGTGTAGCGTTAAGCTGAACCCTTAGCGCAAGCAAGCAGCAGCCAAAGCCGTTACTCGCGCCCTGGGTCCAGTCGATGTTACAGACTCGCACGCACCGATTCAGCAGATGCGCCAACGGAGAAAGAATGTGACATCGGATCGCCCCGCCATTCTGGGTGGCAGCAAGGCCGTAACGCTTGATCCGTCGGTGATCGAGCAGGCGAACCGCTGGCCGATCGTTGGTGAGGAGGAGATTGCGGCTGTCACCGAGGTCCTGGAATCCGGCGACCTGTCTCTTCACCCGGTCACTCAGGCGTTGGAAGATGACTACCGGTCTTGGCTGGGGGTGAAACACGCGGTGGCCTTCTGCAACGGGACGTCGGCGATCTTCGCCGCGTTGCATTCGTTTGGCCTGCAGCCGGGTGACGAGGTGATCGTTCAATCGGCGACCTACTGGGCCTCGGTCATGCCCATTCTGTGGCGCGGGGCTGTGCCGATCTTCTGCGAGATCGAAACCGAGCAGGCCGGTTTGGACCCGGAAGATGTTGAGCGCAGGATCACGCCGCGGACACGGGCGATGGTGGTCGTGCACTTGTGGGGCATGCCGTCGAAGATGCGGGCTCTGCAAAGCATCGCCGAGCGTCACAAGCTCAAGATTCTCGAAGACGCCTCGCACGCCCACGGCGCGAAGTGGCGGGGCCGATTGGTTGGCACGCTGGGAGACGCGTCCGTGTTTAGCCTGCAGACCAACAAGCTCGCACCGGCAGGTGAGGGTGGCATCCTGGTCACCGACGATGATGCCCTGCACGAGCACGTTCTGTGTGTCGGCCACTTCGAGCGCATTATCAGGATGCAGACTCCGGCGCGGCGATTCGCGGGGAGCGGCTTTGGCCTGAAGCATCGCATGGCGCCGCTGTCGGCCGCGGTGGCGCGCGTGCAGTTTCGACACGCGGCTGAACGCAGCACGCGGCGCAACGACAACATCCGTTATCTGTCCGAGCGCCTGGAGAAGCTCGGTTTGAACACCTTCCTTCCGCCGCCGGATATCGAGCGCGTCTACTTCATGTTCATGGTGGAAAACGTGGAGTCGTGCACCGGCCTGTCGACAGAACGTCTGGTGGCTGCGCTGCGTGCGGAAGGGTGTGAGGCGGCGTTTCCGCGCTACCCGCTGCTGCATCAGCAGCCGGTTTTTACTGAGGACCGGTTCTTGGATATCGCGCGTCTGCGACATCTCCCACGTGAGACGCTGCCCAAGTATCGGCCTGAGGCGCTGCCGAGAACAACGGCGGGCAATGAACTCATGATTCAACTGCCCTCATTCCCGAACGCAGATCGCACGTTGCTCGACCAGTATGCGGTCGCATTCGAGAAGGTGATGGCCGCGGCCTCGGAGATTGCCAAGGCGAGCCGCGACCTTTAGGTCGTGCGGGCGTTCGCGCGGGTTTCGAGCCAGCGGCTCGTTATCGTTGGTCGCTGTGCCGAGAATCCTTTCTCGGC
>JBARRC010000509.1:0-2321 GCA_049644045.1 Phycisphaerae bacterium | reverse complement strand
GGGTTCTACGGGGTTCAACCCCCGTTCGAGGAGTAGCGGTGAGAGACAACGTAGCAATCCGTCAGGACATGCGTACGCTCCACGAGCTCGGCTACAATTTCGAGACGTTGGAGGTAGCTGAAAAGCTCGGTGCAGAGCTCCAGAAGGCGCTTGGCTCCCGCTCTTTTGGCGCCCTGAGCGAACTGATGGGCGAGCCGTTTTCGGCAGAGATCGCTCTGTACGAAGACATCGACCCATGGCACGGCGGAGTCGAGATGGCTACCAAGCTCGGCACGGATGGCGGCCTGATTTACAGCCCGTATGCGGGTGTCTGCCGCAAAGTGCTTTCCACCGAGTATTGCAAGCCGAACGAGCAGATTTCGTTCGAGGTTCCAGCAGGCGGCGTCGAGGCGTATTGGCTCGCGGATGCGGCGAACATCAGGACCGGCAACTTCGACAACGAGGTCAATATCGCCCAGACCTTCGACCTCGTGACAGAGGTTATCGAGAAGGGTTACACTGAGATGAACAGTGACCCGCTTGGTACGGTTCTGGTCTTTGCCAAGATCAGGTCGCGGCTGGGGCAGGCGTTGGACATCGAGGAAGAGGACCTTTTCTTCACCCTGGCCGACAATGCAGTGCCGAACGGTGCGGCGAGAACCGTCACCGGTGGGCGTGAGCAGTCGAGCAGGGCTGGGTCTGACTACGTTTCGATGGCAGTGCTGGCCACTGAGGACCACACGATCGATAACGGCGAGACATCTCTGGCTTTCACCGATGTCGAGGAGGCTTACAACCACCTCGCGCATCACGTTGGCCAGCGAGGCAAGCCCGTGTCAACGATCGTGATTCCCAATGGCCACAGGTTCGACATGGCGGACTGGGTGTCGGGCAACGTGCAACTGTTCTCCGAGCAGGCCGTTGACCGTAACGTTCAGGAAGCTATCATGCCGAGGATCGCCGGAGCGGATGTCATCGCGCACACCGGGATGAGGAAGAGCGGGGGTACGACCTCTGCCATCATCGGCAATGACACCGCGTACCTGTTCGGTTCAACGGTTGGATACATCCCCTACCGCAAGCTGCCGAGTGGCCGCAGGCGTGAGGTGATTGTTAGGGAAATGCCGTCAGTGGAGCCGAACCCCAGGCTCGTCTGGCAGTTCCTGGCCTTGGAGAACATCGGCATGGTCATCGCGAATCCTTATCACATCGCGACGATCGACATGGCCGCTGGCTCCTAGAGTTCGTAACGAAACTAAGGGGGGTTGGGAGTTACGGCTCCCCGCCCCCCTTTAGTAGAAAGGAAACTGTTGATGATTCGCGTCCAGACCGTTACCGACAAGTACGAAACTGTTGGTGAACTGACCATACGCCCCCACCGAGATTGCTTCATTGATCCATCCTCAGCTATACGCAATATGGACGCTATCATCAAGGCCACCCAAGAGAACAGGATCCGGATTGTGGGTGGCGCGCTTCATCCGATGGAGCCGAAGCGTAAGCCCCTGGACGCGGCGATGTTCTGGCCCAAGCAGGGCGAGGGTTGCCTGTTCGTCATGAAGAACAATCGTAGGCTCTACGCTGGCGGCAGATACTACGCTTGGATGATGGCGCTGGCCTTGCAGGCTAGCGGGATCCCGACTTCGATTCTCACCAACCGCCTTCCCGGTTTTATTCACGACTTCGATCTGTACGAGCCGAAAGCCTCAGTGGGCTCTCTTGACCCCAGGATAGGCAAGAATTATGAGGGGCTTCCCCGTTTCGACTTCATGATAGGGGTTCCGCAGGAGGGGCAAGTCGTTGTGCCACTGGGTCAAAAGTATGGCGTGCCCTCGAGCCTTATGGTGTTTGATCCACCGAACTTCATCAGGGAGCTTACACCTGACCAGCTCGCCGCTCGAGAGTCGGTATGGGCCGAGTATAAAAGATATTTGGCACAGGCAGATCGCGTAATCGCCCTGTGCCCAACGACAGAGGATTACGTTGCTCGCTGGCTGAAATCGCAACCTCGCGACAAAATTTTTAGTATCGTGCCGGGAATCAATTCGAAGGTGGCCGACACAGTTCCCGAGGCGCCGAAGCGCGACAGCATCATTTTCGTCAGTCGCATGGTGGGTTTTAAGCACTTAGACCACACGTTCAAAGTGGCAGCGCAGTTGAAGCCCAAACCGCGTGTGGTTGTGATTGGCGGGATAGAGCCCGAAAACACGCCACAGTCTCTTGAGTCCCGGATTCCGAAAGACTCGGGGCTGGAGGTTGTCTGCTTGCCTTGCTGCGACGACGAAACAAAGTATCGCGAGCTACGGCGTGCCCGATTGATGATCACGCCTTCTTACTGGGAG
>JBARRC010000508.1:0-5796 GCA_049644045.1 Phycisphaerae bacterium | reverse complement strand
CGGCAGCCGGACGGTAAGCTGATCACGCATAAACTCCTCAGTTCCGGCGCGATCCGGGGTATCGTCGAGCACGGTTCGTCGCCAGTGTGCATCAACGATAGGCGGCGGATCGGCGATCCGAACGACTTCTGGACTGGTTATCATGTGACACTGCTTCAGACCCCCCCTTGCCCCCCCTTGCTAAGGGGGGGAGGAGGGAAGGGGGGGGTCGCCCTAACCTCACGCGTGAAGAAGTTCGACGCCCAGACCGGACGGCTGTTTCTCGAAACACCGCTGGGACCATTCACTCCGGGCGAATCCGCGTATGAGCTGCGCAGCGGCGAAGAAGCTCCGATCCTGGCGATCCGTTATCTGATGGGCCTCGGACTTAACGATGCAATCGGTCCGGTCGACGTTCGTTTGGGCACGACGCGCGCTACCAACACCCTGCTCGAACGCAAGGGTGCCAAGGTGGCTTTGATAACCACGAAGGGCTTTGCCGACATCCTCAAGATCGGCAATCAGGATCGACCCGCGCTGTTTGAATTGAACGTCCGCAAGCGTGACGAGTTGACGGCATTTGTCGTGGAGATCGATGAGCGCATCAGCGCGACGGGCGAAGTCCTCCGCGCACCGGATGAACGCGTCCTCCGCAAGCAGCTCGAAGAGGTGCGTACAGCGGGTATCGAGGCGATCGCCGTCTGCCTGCTGCATTCGTATGTCAATCCCGTTCATGAGGACATCATCGCGGGCGTCGCCGGGTCCGTCGGCTTTGAGCACATTTCGGTTTCGTCGCGCGTCGCACGGCTGGAAAAGCTAGTGCCACGTGGGGACACAACGGTTGTCGACGCCTATCTCGGGCCGGTCATTCAGAGCTACGTGACCTCTCTGCGCCGCTCGCTGCCCGAGGCGCGCTTGCAGTTGATGACCAGCAGCGGCGGGCTTGTCAATGCCGCCGGCGCGTCGGGCAAGGATACGATTCTCAGCGGTCCCGCGGGCGGGGTTGTGGGGTGTCGGCATGTTGCCCGCCAGGCGGGGTTTGCGAAAACGATCGGCTTCGACATGGGCGGGACGAGCACCGACGTATCCCGCATTGACGAGCCGCCTAACGAATTCGAGTATCAATACGAGACGGTCAAAGCCGGCGTGCGCATCATGACACCGATGCTGGCCGTTGAAACCGTTGCGGCGGGCGGCGGAAGTATCTGCGCCTTCGACGGGCAGAAGCTTACCGTTGGTCCGCAAAGCGCCGGGGCCGATCCCGGACCGGCCTCCTATGGCCGGGGCGGACCGCTGACCATCACAGACATGAATCTTTTCCTCGGTCGCGTCGTGGCTGAGCATTTCCCCTTTCGCCTCGATCGCGACGTCGTCGAGCGCAAGCTCAGTACCCTTTGCGAGGAAGTGAACACGGCGACCGGGTCGAAGCTGGGACCGGTGGCCCTGGCGGAGGGATTCGTCAAGATCGCCAACGCCAACATGGCCTCCGCCATCAAACGCATTTCGCTGGCCAAAGGATACGACGCCCGCGAGTATGCGTTGACGACCTTCGGTGGTGCCGGTGCTCAACACGCCTGCGCGATCGCGCGGATCCTCGGGATGTCGCGTATCCTGTGTAGCCCCTACGCGGGTGTCCTAAGTGCCGTCGGGATCGGCGTGGCGGATGTCAAGCGCATCGGGCAGCGAAGCGTCAACCAGCCGCTCAATTCTGAGGCCGATGTTGCACTGGAACCCGTGTTCGAAGCGATCAGCGAAGAGCTGCGGGACGCGCTGATTAACGAAGGCATGGATCGGGAGAAACTGTCGCCGCCGGTGCGCACGATGGATCTGTGCTATGCGGGCCAGGCAACGCTGCTTACCGTGCCGGCCGAGGTGGGTGGCCCACGTCTTCAGACGTGGGGGACGCGATCGGCTGAGTTTTTTGAAGAGGCGCGGGAGCGGTTCGAGGCGTTGCACCAACAGCTTTACGGCTATTGCCACGAAGGCCGCGCGATCGAAATACGCGTCGTGCGGATCGAGATGACGGCCCGGTCAGAAGCGCTGACAACGCCGTCCTCAAGTGAGGTCACCGTGCAGGCACCCGCCTTGCGAACAGCCCGCATGGTTGTGGACGGCAAGCATCGCAACATTCCGCTCCATCTCCGCCGAGAGGTGAGCGCCGGACAGCTTTTTATCGGCCCGGCCGTTGTTATCGAGGATACCAGCACGATCGTGATCGACCCGGGATGGGAGGCCGTGATCCGTAATACGGGTGACATCGTTCTGACAGATATCCAGGCGGCCACGGCGCGTGAGACAATCTCGGCGCAGGTCGACCCGATTCAGCTCGAGCTGTTCAACAATCAGTTCGCGGCCATTGCGGAGCAGATGGGGACGACTCTGCGGCGGACAGCCCTTTCGGTTAACGTCAAGGAACGTCTCGACTTCTCGTGCGCCCTGTTCACATCGGCGGGCGATCTGGTGGTCAACGCACCGCACATCCCCGTGCATCTGGGCGGCATGAGCGATTGCGTAAAGGCGCTGATGGAGGATGTGGATGCGTTCTTGCCGGGCGATGTGTACATCACCAACGATCCATACCGTGGCGGATCGCACCTTAATGATGTCACGGTAATAACACCCGTACAAGACGACGGTCGCCATCTGCGGTTCTTCGTCGCGAGCCGTGCGCATCACGCTGAGATCGGTGGAACAAGACCCGGCTCCATGCCGCCCGACTCGACGTCGCTTGCCGAAGAAGGTGTGCTGATTCGCGCCTTTCCTTGGATTCTAGCAATTGACCGACTGGAAAGTCGGTCCCACATACCATCCCACATACCATCCCACATGACGTCCCACAAGCCACAGCATGAGCGGCTTCGGGCCTTGCTGACGGCACCCCCATTTCCCTCCCGAGCGCCTGATGAGAATCTAGCGGACATCGCCGCTCAGGTTGCGGCTAATCAGACGGGCGTCTGGGAGATCAAGGCGATGATCGCCAGGTATGGCATCGACGTCGTGCATGGTTACATGCACCACATTCAAACCGCCGCGGAGCGGAAGATGCGAATCGCCCTGGGCAGGCTGCCGGACGGAGTGTATCGGTTTGAAGATCGGTTGGACGACGGGTCGCCGATCCGACTGGCCATGACGATCGAAGGTGATCGGGCGACGCTCGACTTTACCGGTACGGGACCGGTCCTTGACGGCAATCTCAACGCGAACCCGGCGATCGTTACCAGCGCCGTGCTTTACTGCCTGCGATGCCTGATCGCCGAGGACATTCCGCTCAACGCCGGCGTGCTCGCACCGATCAAGATCGTCCTGCCGGAATGTTTTCTGAACCCACCGAGGTCCGCCGATCCCCGAAAGTGCCCGGCTGTGGGCGGCGGCAACGTGGAGACGTCGCAGCGGATCGTCGATTGTATCTTCGGAGCACTAGGGACCGTAGCGGCGAGCCAGGGTACGATGAACAACCTGCTGATCGGCAACGAGCGGTTCAGCTACTATGAGACGATTTGCGGCGGTTGCGGTGCGGGTCCGGGTTTCAACGGTGCCGACGCGGTCCACACACACATGACCAACACGCGGCTGACAGACCCGGAAGTTCTCGAAACCCGTGTGCCGGTTCGCCTCGTTCGATTTGAGATTCGTCGCGGGTCCGGTGGTTGCGGACAGTATCGCGGCGGGTGCGGCGTCGTTCGCGAGTTGGAGTTTCTCGAACCGCTCGAGGTGTCGGTCATAAGCCAGCGCCGCACAACGGCGCCCTATGGGCTCTGCGGCGGCGGAAGTGGCGCGAGCGGGCGCAATCTGCTGCGCCAACGCGGATCACGCGATGAGGAAGTGCTGGGCCCCATCGCCCATTGTGCAATGCGCCCAGGAGATCGCTTGACGATCGAAACACCCGGCGGTGGGGGATGGGGGAAGGAATGATGAATGGCGAATAGCGAATAGCGGAATGGTGAAATGGTGAAATGGTGAAGACTGACTGGTGTGTTATCGTTTCTTAATTCGCTATTCCTAATTCGCCATTCTTAATTCTTATCATGAATCCGCGCATTACGTCAATCGAGAATCTGATCGCGAGCGATCCCGGCGGGCGGAATATCTTCGGCCTGATGTTGGCTGATCAACTTCGGCTCGCGGCGCAATCCCTACGTCTGGCGAGGCGCGTGGCCATCGTCAGCGGGTTTTATGTTCCCGAGGCCGGCGCGGGGGAGACGGATGGTCCGCCCGGCGCAAAGGTGTTGGGAGAGGCGCTGAAACAGCTCGGGATCGAAGTCGACTACCTCACTGACGAGCTTAACGCACCGTTGTTTCGCGCCCTGGGTATTGAACCGATCCTCGACGTTGCAGGATACCTGGATCATGCCCAACCAACGCACCTCGTGTCGATCGAACGCGTCGGACGCGGCGTCGACGGCCGGTATCGCAATATGCGAGGTGTCGACGTCACGGCAGTCACCGCCCCGTTGGACGAACTGTTCATAGACGGCAGCCGCCGGGGGCTGACCACGATCGGCATCGGCGACGGCGGGAACGAGATCGGGATGGGAAAGGTGTTTGCCGATTTGCACGCCGCGAGCTTCAACCCGCGTGGTGCACCGCACGGATTAAAACCCGCGGCATGTTGCGTCGTCGCCACCGATTTCTGCATCGCCGCCGGTGTCTCGAACTGGGGTGCGTACGGACTGGCCGGGGCCCTGTCCGTGCTGCACGGCCGCGACCTGCTGCCGTCCGCCGAAAGCGTCGCTCGCGATCTCGAACGGATCGTCCGTAAAGGCGGCGCCGTCGACGGTGTCACGCATCGGCACAAACCGACCTGCGACGGATTGGACCTCTCCGCCAGCCTGCGCATGCTGGAAAGCATCCGCCGACAGCTCGCACCCTCGCCGTTGGAACGCGGCGAGCCGCTTCTGGTGGGGATCGTCGGCTACGGGGAAACCGGGCGGGCGGCCGCAGCATTGCTTGCGCACCATGGCCACCGGGTGTGCATCTCTGATGAAGGACCTGTGACACTGGAGACGGGGATGCTGGCAGCCGGCGTTGAGGCGGGTGGCCACAGCATCGACTTTCTGAGCGATTGCGATCTGGTCGTCGCGAGCCCCGGTGTGCGCGGCGACAGCCCGATCCTAAGCGCGCTGCATCGTCGCGGTATCCCCGTGATGAGCGAACTGGAACTCGCCTATCAGCTTAGCACCTACGGCGGCGCACCGTTTCCAGGTCCACTCATCGCGGTAACCGGCACGATCGGGAAAAGGACGACGGTCGAGTTGTTGCAGCGGCTGTTTAACCGGGCGGGGCGGTCCATGACCATCGGCGGGAACCGCGGCCTGCCGCTCTCCGCGCTGCTTCTGGACGACCACCCGACGGATGCCATTGCAGTGGCGGTTTCGAGCTTCCAACTGGAAACGGTCGTGAGCTTTCGCCCAGCGATCGCCATTCTGCTCAACATCGATGAGGCGCATCTGGACCGGCACCGGTCGATCGCTGAATACGTGCGGATCAAGAGCCGCATCTTCATGAACCACCGCCCCGACGACGCGCTGATCCTGCCGTTCGATGATCAGCGTGTGCGGACGCTGGCACGCAAGCATCAGGGGCGAACCTTTTTCGTTTCCTCCCGGCAGTCGGTGGATCGCGGCGCCTGGTGTGTCGACGGGGTGGTTCGATTGAACGTGGAGGGGCGGGTGGAGGAGATCGGACCGGCTGATCCACCCTTTCCCGAGAACCTTCTGGCCTCCGTCCTGGCCGCCCGACTGTGCGGCCTTTCGACCGAGCAGATTGCCCGTGCGATCCAACAATGATGTGGCTGAGATCGTAGCGGCCTGCGTCCTC
>JBARRC010000507.1:0-4040 GCA_049644045.1 Phycisphaerae bacterium | reverse complement strand
TCGCAAAGCGTGAGGCAAAACTCCTGCAAACGTTGGCTCGGCCGGAGAAGTTCGCGGTAGCCTGTAGCTGCGAGATTGTTCGCCGACGGTTGATCGAAAGCGGCTTGGCACCGGAGCTCGCGGTGGTGATACGCCCCGGCGTTGACTTCGCGCTGATCAACAAGTGCCGTCGTGGCTCACTGAGGGAGGAGCTTGGTGCGAGAGGGGATGATTACGTCGTCATTGTACCGGAGCCGGTCACGCGCACCGGCGGGCAGTTCGAAGGTGTTTGGGCGACCACACTCCTCAACCATCTGTCGGGCGGCATACGCCTGATCATCCCGGGTGAATCGCGCGAGCAGCGGCGGATCGCCCGATTCGCCGGCGCGCTTCCGGTTTCCGTCCCCTTGGTGATGCCGGGCAGCCGATACCCGTTCGAGGAACTGCTCACCGCGTCGGATGCGCTGCTCATAACACCGCGTGGTGACATATCAACAACATCGATCGCGTGGGCGACGGCCGCCGGCGTCGCGGTCATCGCAGCGGCCGTGCCTCCCATCGCCGAACTGATCTCCAACAAACTCAACGGTCTGCTCTTCAAGCAAACACCGGGCAGGAGCATGGCCGCCGCCATCGTGAGGTTCCTGCGCGATCGTGAGTCGCAGGAAAAGGTGAAGGAAGCCGCCCGCGGGTGGGCGTATGAAGTTTTCAGCCTGCATCGCTACGTCGAGCAGACCATGCGGTTGTATGAAAACGTCGTGAGTGGGGCTACCCTCAAAGTCAAACAAGCACTTCCGGGGTGTTTTGTGGGCAACTATACTGGAGGAGAAGCTTAAACGTGTTGATACGCGTACGGTGAATGTGGTGTGCGAGTGCGCGCCGGACCTTCACGGACGACCATGGCGAAGGGTACGACGTCTATCAGGGCCGATCTTGCCGCGAACCAGACTCGCGTGCCGTGGTGGCGTCGTGCGGAACTCGTGGCGGCTGCGGCTGCGATCGTCTGCTTTCTCAACGTGCTGCCCAACGACTTTTGCTATGATGATGACCCGATCGTACGGTTCAACCCCAAGGTAAACAGCCCGGGACAGTGGCTCGCCGTCTGGACGACCGATCACTGGTGGGAAACGCAAGACGCCACCCCGAACCGCGATCTGCTCTATCGGCCGGTTTCACTCTCCTCTTACCGTTTGGTTCGGATCGTCGGTGGGGTCCACCCGCTCCCGCACCATCTGCTCAACGTGATTCTTCACGCGCTGAGCTGCGCACTGATCGCACGGCTGTGCCGACGTTTGGGCGGTGCGGAGTCCGCAGCGTTAATCGCGGGAACCCTATTTGCGGTTTTGCCCATTCACACCGAAGCGGTAGCCGCGGTTGTTGGCCGGGCGGATCTTCTGGCAACCCTGGGGGTCCTGCTTGCGTTGCTGATGCATCGGCGATCCATGACGGCCGCGACGCGACTGGGCGTTGCGAGCTGGCGTGCAGCCGCCGCATTGGCCGCCTTCGCTGCGATGGGGTCGAAGGAAAGCGGAATCAGTGTCGTCGCGCTGACGGTACTGATGGATGCCTACTGGCATCGGCACCTGCGAGAACCGATCGGCGGTCGGCGGTGGTGGGCGTGGGGGACATTGATGCGGCTCGCCTACCTGCTGATCCCGCTTGGCGTGTATCTCGTTCTACGCGGCTACGCACTTGGAGGTCGACTTTACCAGCAGCCTCCGGCGACCAAGACCATCAACGTGCTTGTGGATGCTCCGACATGGCAGCATGTCCTTGGTGTTATTCAACTCTGGGGAATGTATTGGGCGAAGACGGTCTGGCCTCATATCCTCAGTGTGAAGTACTCCATCAACTCCATCCGGCTGGCGACGAGTCCAATGGACCCACACGTGGTGATTGGCGCGTTGATTCTGGTCGGGCTCGTGGTCGCGTCAGTGGTAGCGTGGCGAAATGGTGTTCGCAGTGTCGCGTTTCTGTCGGCAGCGCTCGGGCTCAGTTACCTGCCGACGGCCAACGCGATGGTTTTGATGCAGGTGTTTTTCGCCGAGCGTGTCTGGTACCTGCCATCCGTGTGGATCGCGATCCTGGCGGGGCTGGCGATCATGCCGTTGATGCGCCGTCCCGCCTCGTGGATGGTGTTCGGTCTACTGGCACTTGCCATGACCGCGCGATGCTGGCTCCGCAACGTTGAGTGGCAGGACAATCGCATGCTCTATGCGGCGGCCTACCTTGATCAACCCGACGCCGTCGGCCCGCTCCAGCTCTACGGGCAGTGGCTGGTCCATCATGGCCAATACGAACGCGGCGTTGAACTGCTCAATCGTGCGATCGAGATTGATCTGGGCTTTACGGATGCGCATCGCGCCCTGGGTGAGGCGTATCTTCAAGCTGATGACCTGGCGACCGCCTTGCATCACCTGCAGATGGCCGACATGCAGGCGCCTGGCCATCCGCCGACGGAACAGGCCCTTGCACGGGTCAGCCGCGAGCTATCAGAGCGCGACGAGGAGCTCAAACATCTAGCACAGCGGGTTGACGAAAACCCCGGCGATGTCGACGCGGAAGTCGCACTGGTACGCAGGCTGCGTGAGCTTGGACGCGCTGGCGAGGCCCTGGCTCGCTTGCGGCAGCGCGAGCACCTGTTTGGTGAACATGTCACCTGGCAGGCTGAGTACGCGGTGACGCTCGTTTATCTCAACGACCGCGATCGCGCCATCGAACGCTACCGGAAATGTCTCGAGCTTGATCCCGATGATCCGCAGCGTGCCGCTGAGCTCGCAATGCTCCTTCTGGAACGCCGGGAGGATGACGATCTTGACGAGGCGTGGCAATGGGCGACCCATGCCGCGAAGATAGCCCCTCACGCACCGGCCGTGCTCGGTTGCCGTGCTGAGTTACTGGCTGTTCGGGGCGACTTAGCCGCAGCCGTGGCGCTTTATGACCAGGCCATCCGCATATTGCCGCCCGACGGCGCGCAACGCCGCGTTTTCGAGCAGCGAGCGAAAGCTCTCGGTCGAAAACCATGACCCCATCTGCGCAAAACCACCCCCTGGTGAAATTGTGCGAGCTGAGGACATACTTCCCGGTTCATAGCGGCGTGCTCGGCCGCGTTGCCGGCTACCTCCGTGCGGTGGACGGTGTGAGCTTTGACATCGACCGTGGAACCACGCTCGGGCTGGTGGGCGAGAGCGGCTGCGGCAAGACGACGCTCGGCCGGACGATCCTGCGACTCATCGACGCGACCGGTGGTGGCGTCTGGTTCGATGATGTCAATGTCCTGACCACCTCGAAGAGGGCACTGCGCAGGCTGCGCCGTGATATGCAGATCGTGTTTCAGGACAGCGCCTCCAGTCTCAACCCGCGCATGACCGTTGGGTCAATCGTGGCGGAACCGCTGGCGGTTCACAGTGTCGCGCGTGGTCGTGAGCGCCGCGAGCGGGTGGCGATGCTTCTGGAGCAGGTCGGGCTGCGACCCGCCCACGCGGATCGGTACCCGCATGAGTTGTCGGGTGGTCAACGACAAAGGGTCGGCATCGCCCGGGCGGTCGCGTTGAACCCCAAGTTTGTGGTCTGCGATGAGCCGGTCAGCGCGTTGGATGTGTCGATTCAATCACAGATCCTCAACCTGCTGAACGATCTCAAGCGCGAGCGGGGATTGACCTACCTGTTCATCGCGCACGACCTGGCCGTGGTCGAGCACGTCAGCGACCGCGTGGCGGTGATGTACCTCGGCAAGATCGTCGAAATCGCCGACGCCGACGACCTCTACGGTCAACCGGGGCATCCCTACACGATGGCGCTGCTCTCTGCAGCATTGCCGCCGGAACCGACGCGCCGAGGGAAACACATCATACTCGGCGGCGACGTGCCCGGGTCCATGGAACCGCCCGGCGGCTGCGCCTTTCATCCGCGATGCCCCTTCGCCACGGATGAGTGTCGGCGTGTGGCACCAACGCTCGAAGGGCGCCGCGACCTGTCGCCGGGTCATTACGTCGCGTGTCATCGGACAACTTGAAAGCGTGTTTGAGAAGTCGGGTGCCACTGGCAGCTTGCTGCCAGTG
>JBARRC010000506.1:0-3316 GCA_049644045.1 Phycisphaerae bacterium | reverse complement strand
GTGTATGCCCTTTCGAACCTACTTTATGTCACCGCTGCTGCTTGGGGAGGCGACAATCCGAGTGTAACCGAGCCTGGAGTTAGGGCAGATGATGCCGCAAACTAGCGATAATGCATACGTTGGAGATTGGCGATGTTTGGAATGACCCGATACATTGTAGTGTGCGGATGGGTTCTCTGTGCAGTGAGTGTTGGTGCACATTCCGTACGAAGAGAGAGAGACGCTCTGCACTGGGACGAGGGCCGACAATGGAATTTCGCAGTTAAGCAGTATTATAGGGATTGGGCGGCGGATTTCTCAGATCCCCGCAAGGATGCGCTCAAGAACGTCCCACGTGTGCAGTCCGAATATCACATGACTGTCCGGGTTGGCGGAGTTCGAACAATAGACCAGGAGAAGTGCGTAGACTTTGTGTTCACTCCCGGAGAAGGCGCGCCGGAGGCTCTAGAAGGGCAAGGATATACGCTGACAATCGCAGCGGACACCTGGAGAGTCAAGGAGATAACCGCGGCGAAGAAGAGTCAGCGTGACAGTTACACCATCTATGAGGCTGGTGATCACCGAGCGCTATTCATGCACCCGTATGGTTTTCCGGTCGACTGGGTCATCGAACGTGGTGACCTTGGGCAACCGGGGGCACGTGAGGAGTCGTTGGAGCTTGGCCCGGTTTGGAAGGGCGAACGGAGCAAATTCAAGCGAAGCATTGGCGAGCCCGGGATGGATGGAACGATCCAGATCAGGGTAAGTCTTTGGCAGGCGCTCTCGGAACGAACTACCGACGACGTGCAGCAAGTCTGGGATCCCGCACAAATGTGGTGGGTTTCATTCACGCGCTGGATCGACGGACACATCGACCTGGAGGCGACATTGGTGAAGGAATAGAGGGGGGAAGATGACTCGATTCAAATGGCGTAGTGTAATGTCTGCGTGTGTTCTGTGTGCACTGGGTGTCACCGGATACGGGCTGGTAATACGGCAGAACAGGGGTACTCCCGCCTGGAAAGCCGGGCAACAGTGGCGATTACTGGTGAAGCAATACTCTAGGGATTGGGCGGCCGCTTTCTCAGACCCGCGGGACAACATTACGAAGAACATTCCACGTGTGCAGTGTGAGTATCACATGACCGTCCGCGTCGCGGGATATCGCACCGTCGACGATGAGAAGTGCGCCGACTTTGAGTTTCTTCCGGCGGACGACGCACCAGATACGGTAAAAGGACAAGGATATACTCTGACCATCGCAGTAGACACATGGCGACCAGTCACTTTGACAGCGCTGAAACCAAGAGAGGCGCCAGGATATACCATTGAGAAAGCGGGTGATCGCCGAGCGCTTTTTACCAAGGCGTACGGTTTTCCTGTAGACTGGATCGTCGAACGCGACGATTTCGAGCAGAAGGGAGGGCGAGAGGAGTCGTTGGAGTGTGGTGTACCCTTTGGAGGTAAGCTGAGCAAGTTAAAGCGGACAGTTTCCCAGCCGAAATCAGACGGCACGGTGCAGGTGAAGGTCGGCGCATGGTGGCCTTATCACGAACATGCCACGGAAGAGGCGCAGCAGACGTGGGACGCCTCGCAGATGTGGTGGGTTTCCTTCACGCGCTGGATCCAGGGTCACATCGACCTGGAAGCAATATTGGTAAAGGAATAGTGGCGCCAGACGCGGTGGAACGGCTGGTACTGGCCGACTGAGCCGAACACGGATCCCAATTTGTACGATGCGGGCTATGCACTTGACAAATACGATCAAGTCTATGGCACGACGAGTCAGGCATGGGAGGCCGCGAATCATGTCGGTTCGTCATCATGGGAGGGGCATTGCTGGGGATGGTCCGTGGCGTCCATACTGATACCACAGCCTGGCATTACCTCGAAAGACGGCGTGAACTTCACACGCGATGACATGGAAGGGCTGTACAGTGAGTTGGCGAACTGCGGTGTGCGTTTGATCGACGAGCACTCCACTGCCGGTATTCCTCCCGGGCCACCCTCGGCGAGTACCGGCGAGGCTGTCGACAACTACTGCGATGACTTTCATAAGCATTTGCGAGATAATGTTCGAATAGCAATGAAGGCCGTGCAGAGCAATCTTCGTGCTGCCGCGACGCCGCCCGAGGGGATAGACGAGGTGTGGAACCACGCAATATGGAAATACGTATCCACAATGGAAGAAGCGAGCGGGACGGATAATGAGAAGATAATACAAGTGACAACGACTATCTGGGCCAACGTGGATCTTGATCCTCCGCCGAGCGATGGTACACCCGACCGAGTGGAGACGTACACATATGTCATGCAGTATAAACCCGACGGAAAGATAGACGGTGAGTATACTGGGCAAAACTGGATCAGCGCCACGTACTATGCACCACAAAACGTATGGCGCCTCAACTACAGCTTTTGGGATGCAGAGAACCCGCAGGTAAGCAAGAGTAATGTGGATGGATTGTATCCGTAGTAAGGAGTGACATGCAATGAGTGATTTAAGATATTGCATCGTAGTGGCGGTATGTATGATGGGACTGACGTCAAAGGGAGGCCTGTGCTTTGCGGCTTCCGTCGGCGAGCATCCGGGCTGGAAAGTAGGTGATCAGTGGACGGTAAGAACGTGGTACGCAGTCGGGATGATTCCTGGAGACAAACGTCCTCCAATCTATGTCCGTAAAGGGGCTGAGGTGCTGGTTTCCTTCTCGGTGAGCATGATCAAGGAGATCGAGGGGCAGTCGTGCTATGAAGTTAGGGTGGTATATCCGCCCGACGAGACCGGATTTCAGGACCGATACTTGTTGTACTACCGCACTGATACATTTAAGCTCGTGCGCGTCGTCAACAATTCACTTAGAACCGACGGATCAGTGGTCGACAGCGTAGAGCGCTTTCGGATCGATGAGAATGGGCCGACCATCGTGAGTGGTAGCTATCAAAGTGCGGTCCCATTCAGTTTTCCCGATCTGAACTGCGGCGATACCGAAAGGACCGATGCTGACAAATACGCTCATCGTCAAGTGGTCACAACGCGCGTGGCGAAAGACGCGGACGGCGGGGAGCACACTGAGCGCGAGTTTGTCCTTGCCTATAGCAAGAACAACTACGAACGGAAGACCGTTCTCACTTGGGTCGATGGCGAGCCGTGGTGGCGCCATGCCATCAAGTATAGGGATATCAGTTCCGAGCGAAAGGGCGAAATCGCGGGTGAGGCCGAGCTCGTCGAATTCACCACCGACGGCACACGGCGCGTGATCAAGCCGAAACAGGACGAAGAATAGAGCGACGCCTATCCAAATCCTCCACCTCCGGACGGCATGGACGAGGTGTGGAA